>NZ_LVCT01000811.1:0-9705 GCF_001647205.1 Rhodococcus sp. EPR-134 | reverse complement strand
CCACCAATGACGCGCCCTCATCGCGCGCCTTGGCAGCCGACTGTGCAATGGCCTCCACCGAATCACCGGAAACGAGAACAACATCGGCCTGGTGTGGTTCGATGTCGCCGTGGCGGCCGAACACCACCAACTGGCCTTGCGGCGGCCGCGGAACGATTGACGGCCCCTTCACCGAGAAGGTGTCGCCCTCGAAATTGACGTAATGCAGACGATCACGCTCGAGGAAACGCCCACTGAGATAGTCACGGACGACGGCGTCGTCCTCCCACGAATCCCATAGATCTGTCACGACGGTAACCGAATCCCGCTGCTCCTGCTGACGCGCCGACTCCGTTGTTACCGGAGCCCTCCCCCACGCCCTCGCCGCGGCATCGTCTTCGACCGGAACAGCAAGCCAGCCGCCACGCCCACGCGAGGAGTAGTCCAATGTCGCCAATTGCGAAGAGGTGTGGAACGGTTCGGCGTACGTGGTCCCGACGACGGGGACCAGTCCGATCGTGCTGGTCGTCGCCGCCACGTATGACGCCCTGGAGACGGCATCGATGCGGCCGACAACGTCACCACTCGGAGGGAGGATGGAATCGTCGAACGTCGCGAAGGTGAAGCCCGCATTCTCGGCAGCCGCGACGCGATCGCGCACGGCCTTACCCGTGAGCAACTGATCCGGGCGATGTGAGCTTCGGCGCCAGGCAGCGGGGTGAGTGCCCTCGCCGTCCAGTTCGATACCCACGGCAAATACAGTCATGTGTCCTCCATCGGTCCTGGCGGTAGCACCCACACTGCGGTTAGGTAGCGGGTTGCTGCGGCATCATCGAGCCAGGTCTCTCAGCCACTCTGGATGGTGGATGCAATCTATGCGGGCCACGCTGGGCAAGTCAAATCACGCTTGTCGAATCATATTGACCTACAACATATTTCAATACAATCATCCTGATCGAAAGGGTTGCGCAACGCTAGCCGACGTAGACACGAAAGAGCCCCGCCCGACTCGCGTCGGACGGAGCTCTCGGTGTGCGCTGGAACGCTACTTCGCGCCCATCCATGCCTGATCGAACAGCATGATGCCGGTTGCAGTCGGAACCACACCGTGCACGTTCTTCTGCCAAGCCCAGAACGACGTGAGCCCGCCGATCGGCGCCGACGGAACCGTCTCGTTCCACAGCGTCTGAATTTTGCCGATGATCGCAAGAGTCGACGAATTGTCCTTGGCCTGTTGTAGATCTGCGATCAGCTGATCCATCGCCGGGTTCGCATATCCAGCAGTATTCGCCATCGAGGTGCTGTTGGTCGTGGAGAACAATCCGAGATCGAGAATCGACTCGTACATTCCGATGCCCGCGTGCGCGAGGTCGAAATCGTGCTTGACGTAGACGTTCTGCACGATGTCGCCGGCGTTGTTGGCCAAGATCAAGTTCACCTCGAACCCGACGGCCTGCAACAGTGACTGCACGGCGAGGCCGATCGCGTGGTCCTTGGGCTCACTGAGCGCGACGTAGTCGAGGCTGCCGTCGTATCCGTCTGCCTTCGCCTGATTCAGAAGCTCCTTGGCCTTTTCGGGGTCGTAGGCAATACCCGGTGTGTCTACATGCCATTGAGACGTCGGACCGAACAACTCCGAGCCCGGCAGTCCCTCACCGTTTTCCACTCGCTGATCGATCAACGTGGTGTCCAGCGCGTAGCCGATGGCCTGGCGAACGCGAACATCCGAGCCCGGTCGGCCCTCACGGTTGTTGATAATCTCGGCACTACCGGCATTGAGCACGTCGATGTAGCCGGGGTAGCCAGCGGACTCGGCGGAATTGATCGCCGACGTGAGGCCGCGAATGTAGGCGACATCGAGCTGACCGCTGTTCAATGATTCGAGATTGGCCTGCGGACCGTTGAGCGCAACCATCCGCAACTTGTCCAGCTTGGGGGCGCCGCCGTAGTAGGACGGGTTGGCCTTGAAGATTCGCTCGACGCTCGGTGTGAAGACATCTTCGGTGAAGGGTCCGGCTCCGATGGCGGTGAACTTGTCGCCCTGCTGCGAACTCGGGGCGACGATCATCCCGTGCCCGAGAGCGAGCATCGACGGAAAACGCATCCACGGCGTCTTCAGCTTGAATTCCACTGTCGTCGGACCGCTTGCCTGCGCCGATTCCACCGAAGCCAGCCACAGTTCGGCGCCATTGCCCTTGCCCGCGTTGTACCGATCGATGCTCGCGATCACGGCGTTGGCGTCGAGGGTGGTGCCGTCACTGAACTTCACACCGTCGCGAAGTTTCAGCGTCCAGGTGGCTCCGTCGTCAGCTGTCTCGAGCGATTCAGCCAACTTGGGCTCGAACTCGCCGCTCGCAGTGTCGTAACTCATCAGGACGTCGTACACAGCAGCGAAGGCCTCACCGCCGGAACCGCCGCGCGCGGCCGTCTTCGTCGGGTCGAGTGAGGGAACGAGCACCTGTACGCCGTACGTCATGGTCCCGCCGGCCACCGCAGTTCCCGGATCAGGCTGCTCGTTGACCATGCCGGTCACGACGTCCGCCGACGCGGTCGTCGTATCGGTCCCGCTGTCGTCACCGTTGCTCGCGCAGCCCACCAACAGAACCCCGGTGCCGAACAATGCGACGGCGACCCGGCTGACTTTCCCGATGCGCCAAGATCTCGAGTGCGACACGGAGATTCCACCTCACTTTCAGTAGACGCAGCCACGGATCGGCCGCAATCGGCTAATAGTGATGTCCTCTGTGGAGTGACGCCCAGCACGTTCCCGGTGACCGGAAACATTCACGGAGACAAAGGATGCGCATAACTGAGATGATCGGGCCGAGTGGTTGACGGCGACTGACATCCGAATACGAAAAAGCTCCAACCTTATGTTCGAAGAACATGAGATTGGAGCTTGTCGATAAGAATTATGGTGGCCAGGGCCGGGATCGAACCGGCGACCTTCCGCTTTTCAGGCGGACGCTCGTACCAACTGAGCTACCTGGCCGGACGGCACCCGAACCGAATGCCTATCGCATTGCTTTGTTCTCAACCGATTGATTGAGAACAAAGCTTTGCGACCCTGACGGGACTCGAACCCGCGACCTCCGCCGTGACAGGGCGGCGCGCTAACCAACTGCGCCACAGGGCCTTGCTTTTTCCTTGCTGTGAAACCGTACTACATCTTCGAGCCGCTCCCAAACCACTGTCCTGGCCTGGCATTTGTGCATCTCAAAGCGTGTCGTGCGGGTCAAACCATACTGCATCGTTTCGCTTTCGCAAAACGTACCCCCTACGGGATTCGAACCCGCGCTACCGCCTTGAAAGGGCGGCGTCCTAGGCCGCTAGACGAAGGGGGCCCGCCGGATCTCTCCGAACTAGTACCCCAACGGCGTTCCGTTGGGAGCTTGGATAGCTTATGGCACGGCATTCGGAAATCACAAATCGCCTGTTCACGGGCAGAAAAGTGCACTATTCAGTGTCAGGGAACTCGACTTGGGGCCACCCGTCACGATGGAACGTCTCCAACCACTGCGGCGTAGCCATGGCTTCGAGGACTACTTCGAGAGACTCCTCGAACCACTCGCCCAGATCTCCACTGGAGGCAATCAGGTCTGCCATGTACCGCTGGCCGGCAAGGCTCGCTGCCAGTACGCGCGTGAATTTGTCCGGGTCGGCGTCTTCTCGGAGCAAACCGTCGTCCTTGGCACGCAATGCCAACTCGTAGGCGGTCTTTCCCCAGACCTGCCCACCACCGGACTGCACATCCTTGTAGAACTCGGGCTCGATGATCAGCCGGAATTCCGCCTGCACGATTACCTCGGCACGGAAGACCTCGGCAATGTCGAGCACGAGACCGTGCAAAGCGACGAATGGATCGAGGTCTGTTCTCTTGGCCCAACGATCAGTAATTCCAGTGAAGGTTTCGATAGCCGAGGTCAGAACCGCTCGCGCCAACTCTTCCTTGGACTGGAAATGGAAATACATGGCGCCTTTGGTGGCGCGGGAGCCCTCGAGGATCGTGTTCACCGACGCAGCTGCATAGCCGCGCTTGGCGAATTCGACTGCAGCCGCTTCGACCAGGGCGGCGCGGGTACGCCGCGCACGCTCTTGTTGACGTGCCATTTACGGTGTTGTGCCTCTCGCAGAGTTGGTACGCAGAGCCGCCGTGATCGGCGCCTGTCATCCCCCGAAACTTCACAATATCCCCTCCACCACACCCTACGTAAGGACTAGAGCCATACCCGCCAAAAGTACTAGACGCAATCGGCTGTTCAGGGGACAAGAACCGACTTTATGCCCAAAAGACACCAAGTGGTATGGTTTTGGCCGCTCGGGTGCGCCGCAGGGGGTGCGCATCCGAGCTTTTTCGTGCACGAGATTCTGATAATTCGACCTCGCAGACGGAACTGCTTCGCCGACCGATGGACAGCAGTCCCAAGGTTTTAAACAACTAGTGCAATTGTTTATTCCCCCTTTTTCGTCGAAACCGTACTGGCAGCAGCGAAACAACACAGTTAGACTGTCTAAATGAACGTTGGAGAGGGTCGCAGTAAGGCTCGAGACGAGATCGACGTACTTTGGGACGATCTGGGTGCCTTCGTCCGACGTCTACGCACCAAACGCAACGACCACAAGCTCACGCCGAGCCAGATCCAGGCCCTCGGCCACCTCGACCGACAAGGTCCGTCGACCGCCAAAGAGTTGGCAAAATTCGAGCGCGTCACACCGCAATCAATCGCAAAGACCGTGGCCGCGCTCGAAGAACAGGGCATGGTGACGCGAAGGGCGGATCCATCGGACGGCCGCGCGGTCTTGGTCACGATGACCGAACTCGGCACATCGACCCTTCACGAAGACCGAACGAAACGAACAGAGTGGCTGGCTGAGGTCATCGACGCCGAGTGCACCGAAGCCGAGCGTGACTTGCTGCTGATCGCCGGCCGCATCCTGCGCACACTAGGCCAGGACGCTTCCCCGCCATCAGCATCGACACCGATATCAGAGGAGTCACTGATGAACCCGTGACCGCCGTCGCCGAAACGTCGACACCCCAAGCCTCCGTTCCCCTGAAACTGAGTCTTGCTCTCGGTTCGGGAACCGTCCTTCAGGCACTGAACTCGTCGATGATTGCGGTGGCAATCGTCCCGATCGCTACATACTTCGGTTCCAGTTCGGGCACAGCGTGGGTCATCTCGGCTCTCTACATCGCGACTGCAGTCACGGCACCGGCGGCTGGCCGACTCGGATCGATCCTCGGCGCCAAACGCGTCTATCTGGCGGGATTGGGTCTGATCGCTGCCGGATCGATCCTCGGCTCGCTCGCCCCGTCACTGGGTTGGCTTATCGCGGCGCGAATTCTGCTCGGAATCGGCACGGCGACACAGTATCCGAATGCGATGACCGTCATCCGCGAATACGCTGACCGTCACCGGGCTCAAACCCGTTCAGCTATAGCAACACTCACCATTTGCGCTCAATCGGTCGTCGCGCTGGGGCCTACTCTCGGCGGGCTGCTGGTCGGCACACTCGGTTGGCAGTCGATCATGTGGGTGAACCTCCCACTTGTCGTCGTCACTGCCGTATGGGTCTTCTTCGCCGCCCCGAGCGACTCCGCCCTGCCCGACCGGGCCGGCGCCACTGCGTTGTTCAAGTCTCTCGACCCACTCGGTATCACGCTGTTTCTAGCCCTGACGACGTCGACGATGCTCTTCCTCCTGTCTCTCGCCGAGCACGCGAAGTGGTATCTCGTCCCGTCGACGGCCCTCTTCGCGTTCCTGTTCGTCTGGTGGGAACGTCGAACCACCTCGGCGTTCATCGACGTCCGTGCCATCGCCCGAAACCGCGCACTGAGCATGACTCTCGGCCGGACCCTGCTGACTTACACAGCGTTCTACTGCATCTTCTTCGGACTCCCCCAGTGGCTACAGGTAGCCCGCGGAATGTCACCGATCAGCGCCGGGCTCTTCATGCTGCCCGTCGCTGCGGTCGGGATCTTCGCGACCATGTCCGCGTCCAGGGTGTACGGGAAATTCGGCGCACGGATCACCCTCCTGATCGGCACCGCCGCGTTGGCTGTCGGCGGGATTCTGATCGCCTTTGTCGAATCGAGTTCGACTCCCCTTGTGGCACTCCTGCTGATTGCGGCGATCCTGGGCATTCCCAACGGCTTCAACAACATGGGAAACCAGAACCTGATCAACTCGGTGACCACCTCCGCCGACGTCGGAACTGCGATCGGTCTGTACCGAACAATCCAGTACATCGGCGCCAACCTTGCGGCCGTCATCATCGAGCTGACCATGCGCGGAACCATCGACGACGCGGGTCTGCATCGCACGGGCGGGACCATCGCCGTCATCGGAATCGCCCTTCTGGTGGGGGTGGTGTTTTCACGGACTCTGCGGTCCCGTTAGACTCTGCGCCGCGCCCCTATAGCTCAGTTGGTAGAGCTACGGACTTTTAATCCGCAGGTCGTAGGTTCGAGTCCTACTGGGGGCACAAACACAGACCCGGCGCCTCATTCAGAGGCGCCGGGTCTTGTGCATTCGTGCCACATCGATTCGTGCCACATGAATGCAACAGCAGGTCATCGAAGCAGGAACTCGAGGGTCACGCGCTCGAATGCCTCCTTGGCTTCGATCATCACCCAGTGCCCGCAGTTCGGAAATACATGCAGTTCGGCGTTCGGAATCAGTCGCATCGGAATCATCGGCATGTCCGGTGGACACTGCCGATCATCGAGCCCCCATGTCAGCAAGGTCGGGCATTGCACCTTGTGCATCATCGACCAGTACGGCGGCACATCCGAGTTGGACATCATCTGCTGCTGAGCGGCAAAGGCTTTGGATCCGTACATCGCGGTCAATGCCTGGTGCGAGGCCGGATCGTTGGCCGTTTGCCATCGTTCCTCGATCCGCTCCTCGGTGATCACGGATCTGTCGTAAACCATGCACTCGAGCCAGCGAACCAACTTCTCACGGCTGGGAGCGTCGGCGAATTCCTGGAGGAGACGCGTACCTTCGCTCGGGTTCTGACTGAAGATGTTCGGGCCCACGCCTCCGATGGTGACCAATCTGCGGACGCGGTCAGGGAACCTCATCGCGACGTTGACCCCGACAACTCCGCCCATCGAATTGCCGATCATCGCAGCGGATTCGATTCCCAGCGCATCCATGAATCGAACCACCGCCGAGGTTGCCGTGAGAACTGGATGACCGTCGACGGCATCGCTCACGCCGAACCCCGGGAACTCCAGGAGGTAGCAGTGGAAGTGCTTTGCGAACACCTCGAGGTTCCCCCGGTAATTCCGCCATCCACTCACGCCGATCCCGGAGCCGTGCAACAGGATCAACGGCGGACCATCGCCCGCCTCGTGATAGCGCAAAGTCCCCCTGTCGGTAGCGACTTCGCGTTTGGTCCCTTCGTAAGTCACGTCCATACCGCAAGATTAGAACGTGTTACAGATTTGCGACGGCTGATTGCGGAACTTCGCAATCACTGTCAGAAGCATCCCCCGCTGCCTCGACGCCCACTGCGATTCGTGGACTTCTGCTCGCTCGGTTTCGACTTCCCCGTCCCGGCCTTCACACACCGGTTGGGGCGCCGCACCTGCTCGAAGTGCCCGGCGCTCACCACATGACCGGCCACGCTGACCTTGACCGGCGCATCCGCGCGGGCGGTTCCGACTTGCGCCGATCCCAACGTCAGGGCGCAAGCAGCCACAACGACCAGCGCTACCTTCTTCGAGATCTTCACATGCACAGCCACTTCGACACGGGTCCACTCCAGATGCTGAACAGGTGCGCGCACCGAAGGAACACGCTCGGCGTCGACGATATTCAGTCAGGGTGGCCGGCCGCGATCCTTTTGCTCACCAGCATCTGAACAGTCGACGACAAAAGTTTTGGCGGCACGTCAACATCCCGAGGGCGTCAACGAGCCGACGCCCAACGTACGCACCGTTACTGAGAAATCCGTAAATCCGGGCAACCACACAGCGACGGGCGTGGACGTTCGCGTTTGGACTCGCTACGCCACAATCAAACGCCGAACCGCCTCGACTGCCGCCTCCCGACGTCGAGGGATGGAACGAGACGACTTGAGCGCGAGCATCCGGGCGATATCCGTGATCAGCAGGATCAACTCCGTGGGATTCCACGCGGGGTCGATGTGTCCCTCGAGCTGCCCCTTGCGGATTTCCGCAACTTTAGGCCGGAAGGTCTTGCTTCGTATGTCGTCCTCGCTCATGACGTCCGGCGCTTCGAGATCCGCCCATTGCTGCAATCGGGCGTTCTCGGGATGGGCAACGTAGTTGTCGAAGAGGCGACCTGCATAGCCCGGCAAGTCGTCACCTCGAAGTGCTGTCTCCGCGGTTGTTTCGGACGTCCACTGTTCGGTCACGGCAGCGAACAACTCTTCCTTGCTTGCGAAGTACGCATAGAGACGGTCTTTGCTGGCACGCGCTTGCGCGGCGATCCGATTGATCCGCGCGCCGGCCAGCCCGTACGTGGCAAATTCGTCCTTTGCGGCCGCCAGAATGCGGTCCCTCGTAGCTTCCCCTGCTGAGCGCATGTTCACAGCCTAGAACGAATCGACCGTTGCCGAACCATCCGGTTCGGCGTAGCGTGCAGAGTTGACGAACAATTTGGTTCGCGAACTTCGGCCAACTCACCCGCCGACGCAAGGAGAGACATGAATCTCGATGACGCTCGAACCGCATTCACCCGGCTCCGTGCTGCGGAAAGTGGTGTATCACCAGCAGAACTCGACGAAGTGTGGGCCGCGCTGGAAACCGTCGCCGCCGAAGAAATCCTCGGCGAGTGGAAGGGTGACGACTTCGCCACCGGTCACCGTCTTCACGAAAAGCTGTTCGCGAGCCGTTGGTACGGCAAGACCTTCAACTCGGTCGAGGACGCCAAGCCGTTGATCTGCCGAGACGAAGACCGCAACCTCTACTCCGACGTCAAGAGCGGCAATGGCGAGGCAAGTCTGTGGAACATCGAGTTTCGTGGCGAAGTCACGGCGACGATGGTCTACGACGGCGCGCCGATCTTCGACCATTTCAAGAAAGTCGACGATTCGACGCTCATGGGCATCATGAACGGAAAATCGGCGTTGGTTCTCGACGGCGGACAGCACTACTACTTCCTGCTCGAGCGAGCGTGATTCGCGCCGAACAGAATTCGACGTCCGCCATGCAGATGACAGCGGCGCTCTCACACGGCCCGCACTCCCCCTTCACACTCGACACCGTCGAGATCGACGAACCCCGCGCAGACGAGATCCTGGTTCGCATCGTCGCGACCGGCCTGTGCCACACAGATCTGTTCACGAAGTCGGTGCTACCGGAACGACTCGGCCCCTGCGTGTTCGGGCACGAAGGGGCGGGGGTGGTCGAGGCCGTCGGCTCGGCGATCGACAAGGTCGTGCCCGGCGATCACGTGTTGTTGAGCTATCGCAGTTGCGGTGCGTGCAGGCAATGTCTCAGCGGTCATCGGGCGTACTGCGAAAGCTCACACGCGCTCAACAGCTCTGGCGCACGCACCGACGGCTCGACGCCGATCCGGCGAGACGGAACCCCGCTACGGTCCGCCTTCTTCGGCCAGTCCAGCTTCGCGGAATACGTCATCGCCTCTGCCGACAACACCGTCGTCGTCGATCCTGCGGTGGACCTGACCGTCGCGGCTCCCCTCGGCTGCGGATTTCAAACCGGCGCGGGTGCAGTGCTGAATCTACTTC
>NZ_LVCT01000810.1:0-9638 GCF_001647205.1 Rhodococcus sp. EPR-134 | reverse complement strand
CCACCGAGGACGCGGTCGAAGCAGTACGCGCCGCCACCGACGGAGGTTCGACACATTCCCTCGACACCACCGGAATCGGCTCCGTGATCAATCAAGCCGTCACATCACTTCGAGCACGGGGAACACTGGCAGTAGTCGGACTCGGAGCATCCACGGTCGAGGTGAACATGGCCGACATCATGCTGAGCGGAAAGACAATTCGAGGATGCATCGAAGGAGAGTCGGAAGTCTCGACATTCATCCCCGAACTCGTCGAGCTCTTCACCGGTGGCCGGTTTCCGATCGACCGCTTGGTGACGCGCTACGCGTTCTCCGACATCAACAAAGCCGTCGAAGATCAGGCGTCGGGCCGAGTCGTCAAACCCGTTCTCGTGTGGTGAGGGGCGAAATGTCTCATTCGTCGACCCGACGAAATTCGCCCTAGACTGCGCTCCTGCACTACACGTCGGAGCAAGGTGGGGACGATGACAGAACACACCAGTACAGGCGCGGGCCACGGCCGGGCCGTAATGCCGATCATCCGGATGCGCGCACGCAGCCGCGACGAGGGCCATCGAGCATCGACGCCGCTCGAACTGTTCTTCGACCTGTGTTTCGTGGTTGCAGCCGCACAGGCCGGAGTGCAACTGGTGCATGCTGTCGCCGAGGGCCACTACGCCGACGGCATCGCCGGCTATATGTTCGTCTTCTTCGCGCTGTGGTGGGCGTGGGTGAACTTCACCTGGTTCGCGTCTGCCTACGACACGGACGACGTCCCCTACCGGGTCGCGACCTTCGTACAGATTTGTGGCGTGCTCGTCTTCGCCGCCGGAATCCCCGACGCATTCGACGGAACCGACCGTACGACGGCCATCGTCGGCTACCTCATCATGCGAATTGCGCTCACCTGCCAATGGCTTCGAGCCGCCAGCGGTGAATCCGGTGCAGCGCGAACGACTGCTCTGCAATATGCCGCCGGGCTCGTGATCGTCCAGGCCGGCTGGATCGTGCTGCTCCTGATGCCGGCGTCGGCGTGGATACCCGGCTTCTTCGTTCTCATGATCGCCGAACTCGCGGTGCCGGCGATCGCCGAACGCAACCACCAGACGCCGCGGCACCCGCATCACATCGCCGAACGCTACGGCCTCTTCACCATCATCATGCTCGGCGAAACCATTGCTGCCGCCACCATCGCGGTCCAATCCGGCATCCGGGATTTCGACGCCGCCGATCTACTGATTCCGATTGCCGTCGGCGGAGTTCTGATCGTGTTCTCAGCGTTGTGGATCTACTTCGCCGTCCCGATCCACGAGCACCTCGCAGACCAGGGCAATCGCGCCGTCCTGTTGTGGGGATACGGGCACTACTTCGTATTCGGATCCGCTGCGGCCATCGGCGCCGGCATCGAAGTAGCCGTCGAGGAAGCAGTTGGCGAAGCGCACATTTCGACGTTCGCAGCATCTGCCGCGGTCACGATTCCGGCCGCGATGTTCCTGATCTTCGTGTGGCTCATGCATTCACGCCACTTCAAGCGCGACAGGATCGAGCAGGCCGTTCTACCAGTGAGCGCAATCCTGGTTCTCGCCTGCACATTTGCCGGACACTGGGCTGTCCCGCTCGCCGGACTGGTGGCGGCGGGAACCGTCGGAGTCGGTGTCGGCCTGAGTACTCGGTCGAAGAGCTGACTCAGATTTCCGGAGCCGGAGCCTCGCCCTTGCTCTGCGGCTCGTGCTGCTTGAGCTCACCGCGCATCTTGTCGAGATCCTTTCCACGCTTTTTGTACATGTAGCCGAGCGCGACAAGTCCAAGGAACAACGCAACGCCCAGGACGGCACCGACAACGGATGCTCCGCGGAATCCGGGGCCGTCGACGTCGAGGATCCGCTCGCCCGCATGCGCAGCGTTGTTGTTGCCGAGAACAACTGTCAGAGAGAGCAGATTCGGCAGCGCGAAGATCACACCCAACGCGAGAGCCGTGATCTGCATGATTCGAGCATGCTTGCGCTTGCGCACCTGCCAGACCGCCCGGAAGAAGATGAGCGGGACCAGGGTGCACACGAGACCGAACAGCAGCCCCCACGCGATTCCGGCGCTGAAACTGCCGTTCGCCAACGACGCAATGCGCTGCGCCCACCAACGCGGAAGGAAGGCGGCAAGGATGAAGTAAGCGATGACCAGGACCACCGCCATCACTGCGATCCCGATGGCCTTCTTCGCCCACGGCGGCATGCCCGGTTTTGCGGTGGCCGGTGAAGTTTCCGGTGTCGTCATGACAATTCCTCGTCTAGTCGGCGTCTGTACTGACGAATCTATCCGTTACGGGCGTTCCTCATCCGCATCGAGAACGATCCGGGCAAGCCGCTTCGGCGCAACGAGGGTGAACGAGGTGTAGATCCACTCCTCCAGTTGCGACCATTTCTCCTCGGAAACGTCGGTGCCGATGTCGAGTGCAACCCACCCGTGTCGACCGAGTCCGTAGCCCGCAGCACTTGCGCCTGGTTCGGTGGCCACCACCGCTTCGGCTTCCTCCTTGCTCAGCTTGACGGTCAAGGAGGTGGCTTCGAGGTTGCAGAACACGAAGTTCTTGCCGCGGACCCGGAACGTCGGGTGGCCGTCCCACGCTTCGATGTCGACGCGCTCCGCTTCCGGCAGCGACAGCGAGATCTCTTCGAGTCGACGCATGTTGTCGGGCATAGAGACGATTCTGCACGCTCGATACCGAGCTTGACACCCGCGACACAGCTAGGCTCGGCGACGACCGCGTCACCGAACTCCGAACACAGGGAGACTGGCATGCGCACGTTAGTTCATCTCGTTCTGCTCATTTGTGGAATCGCCGTTGCCGTCGGCTCGTTCATGTACGTACTGGCCGGGGTCAAACCCGACAACGTTCGCCTCGAGGACCTGCGGGACGGCTTTCCGGCCGGGTGGGCAATCGAGCAACTCGGCGATCAGTCCGTGACCTTCTACCGGTCGATGGCGATACTTCTGCTCGCCGCCGCCGTATTGATTCTGATCGCCGCATTGTTCGGTTCTCGCATCGCAGCATGGATCGGAATTATCGTGGGATTGGGGACTCTTGGCACGTTCTACTACCGCGTGAACGATCAGTTCGACAATGTCATCAGGGAAAACTACTCCACGATCCTGACAAATCAGACAGGATTCATTCTGACGGCCGGCGGACTGATTCTCGCTCTCCTAGCGTGCCTGGTCCCCCGCGAGAAGACCCGAGCCTGACCGCTCGGCAACCGGAGGGTTACCGTCGACGCCGACATTCACTAGTGTCTGCAACAGCCGGGTACTGACGAGTAGTACCCCAGAAGAGGTAGGGCATCAATGGCATCGCTTGACGACCTTCTATCCCAGATCCCCATCGACCAGATCGCGCAGCAACTCGGCGTCGACCAGGCAACTGCCGAATCGGCGGTCAAGACTGCACTTCCGACCCTCGTCGGTGGCCTCGGCGCCAACGCTCAGGATCCCGCCGGCGCAGCCTCACTCGAAAGTGCGCTGCAGTCGCACGCCGACACCAGCCTTCTCGACGACGGCGTCGACATCAGCAAAGTCGACACCGCTGACGGTCAGAAGATCGTCTCGAACATCTTCGGCGGCAACACCGATCAGGTCGCCAGCGCACTGGGCGGTGTCGGTGGCGGCGGTGGAAACGATCTGGTGAAGCAGTTGCTGCCGATCCTCGCTCCCATCGTCCTGGCTTACCTCGCCAAGCAGTTCACCGGTGGCGGTGCCGGCGCGCAGACCCAGGCCTCCGGTGGCGGCGGACTCGGGGACCTCCTCGGCGGAATTCTCGGCGGCGGCGGCAATTCCGGCGGCGGCATCGGCGGAGCACTCGGCGGTATCTTGGGCGGATCCGGGGGCGGCGGCCTCGGAGACCTGCTCGGCGGCCTCCTCGGCGGCGGCAAGAAGTAATTCGCTCGACAGATTCGCACTGCGGCGATCCCGTTCGGGATCGCCGCAGTGCTCGGTTCAGTCAACCGTCGAAGATCGAAACATCCTCAGTGACAAGGCAAACGCAACCAACAGCAGCGCGCCCACAAAAGCACTGACCCCGACCCAACCGCCACCCGCGTATGCAAGACCCGCGAGGGCGCCCGCCACGGACGAACCCGCGTAGTAGGCAAACAGATACAACGCCGACGCCTCGGCCCGGTGATCGGTAGCGATCAGCCCCACCCAACCGCTGGCCACCGAATGTGCGGCGAAGAATCCTCCGGTGAAGAGCAGCATCCCCACGAGCGTCAACGCCAGATTGTCCGGAACGGTCAGTGCCAGGCCGATACCGATGACGACAACCGACCCGAGCAGCACGCTGCGCCTACCCAGTCGGTCAGAGGCCCCGCCGGCTACCGCCGAGGTGAAAGTTCCGGCAAGGTAGAAAAGGAACACCAGGCCCACAAGCGCTTCAGGAAGGCCGAAAGGTGCTGCCGTGAGCCGAAACCCGAGGAAGTTGTAAATCGACACGAAGCCGCCCATCAGGATGAATCCCAAAGCGAAGAGTGTTCGCAGCGACGGGTTCGCAAGGTGGCGTCGTAGATTCGACGCGATCGTGCGCACCGATATCGGTTGCGGGCGAAAGAACTTCGACGCGGGAAGCCGCCGGATCATGTTGAGCGCGAACAATGCCGACAGCGCGGACGCAGTCAACAGCGCCCAACGCCACGTACTGAAATCGACGACGGCCGACGGCACGAGCCGTCCGATCAGCCCACCGATCGTCGTGCCGGCGACGTACCTTCCCATCGCTGCACCGAGGTCCTTCCGATCGACCTCCTCGGCCAGATAGGCCATCGCCACCGCCGGGACACCGGCCAGAGCTAATCCTTGTGCTGCGCGTCCGACCAGCAGAACCTCGATCGTCGGACTCAGCGGCAGAAACAAACCGATCACACAGGACGCCGACGCCGACGCGATCATCACCCGTGTGCGACCGAACCGCTCGGAGAGCGCACTGGCCGGAATGATTGCCAACGCCAACATGCCCGTCGTCGCCGAGACGGACAGCGCAGACACCGCAGGCGAGACGTGGAAGTCTTCGGCGAACGCAGGCAGCAACGCCTGTGCCGCGTACATCGAGATGAACGTCGACAGCCCGGCCGCGAACAACGCAACGGTCACGGTTCGATATCCCGATGTTCCGCGGCGAAGCGGCATCACTTCGGATTCGATCACATTCTCGACAGTCACCACGTACCTCCAGGCATCACTTACCTCCGGCAAGAATCCTCCCGCCCAGACTCGGCAAAAGAAAATGCATAAACTTGATGTTCTATATGCTCTGGAGGTATATAGATTGGGTTCGTGATGCTGACCGAAGACCTCGAATGGTTTGTCGTGCTCGCCGAAACCCAACAGGTGACCGCTACCGCGGATCTGACTCACCTGTCGCAACCGACCCTTTCGCGCAAACTCGCACGCCTCGAACGACAGGTCGGCGTGACACTCTTCGACCGTCAGGGACGCCGACTCGAACTGAACCGGTACGGCGAGATCCTCTATCGACATGCTCGCATCGCACTGCGTGCCCTCGACGCCGCGCAGACCGAAATCCAGTCGCTGGCGAGCCCAGAGAGCGGCACGGTCCGGCTCGACTTCCTCCACTCGTTCGGCACCTGGTTGGTGCCGCACATGCTGCGCGGATACCGCGTCGAGCATCCCGGAGTGCGATTCGAACTGCATCAGGACAGCGCGCAGTTCCTGGTCGACAGAATCGCCGCCGGCACGTCCGACCTGGCCGTCGTCTCGCCTCAGCCGCGCGATCCGCAGGTGGCGTGGATGCAGATCGCCCAGCAGTCACTGGCATTGGCTGTTCCGGCTGATCATCGCTTTGCGAAGTTGCATTCGGTCGAGCTTGCGGACGCGGCCGACGAACCGTTCATCGGTATGCATCCGAACTTCGGGATGCGAAGAATTCTCGATGAACTGTGCGCGGCCGCAGGATTCACTCCGAATTTCGTCTTCGAGAGCAGCGAGCTGGCAACGGTCGGCGGACTGGTCTCCGCGTCCTTCGGTGTCTCGGTCATGCCGGTTCAGGATCCACCGATCTGGGCCGAAGGAGTCGTCTACGTACCGATCGAAGGAGCACAGCGAAAAATAGGGCTGATCTGGTCGAAGAGCCGCGAGCTGTCCGATCCCGCCCGGACGTTCCGCGACTACGTCGAAAGAACGACTTGGTAGTGAAAGTGCCCCCGGATAACTACGGATCGGTAACATCCCTCGAGGGGAGCAATTTTCATGCCATTCTTTTCAAACCTACGGTGCCGTAGGCTGGGGCGAAGTCGCGCATTCACTCAACATGGAGGCAAGAAATGACGAGGATTCTGACGCAGCTGGAGCTGCTACAAGAGCTGCAGCCGGTTGCCGAGGAGAACGTCAACCGCCACATCTCCATGGCCAAGGAATGGCATCCACACGACTACGTTCCGTGGGACGAGGGCCGTAATTTCGCAGCCATGGGCGGCGAAGACTGGAGTCTCGAACAGTCACAACTCGGCGAGGTAGCTCGCGCCGCGATGATCACCAACCTGCTCACCGAGGACAACCTGCCGTCGTACCACCGTGAGATCGCCGAGAACTTTTCGCAGGACGGTGCCTGGGGAACGTGGGTCGGCCGGTGGACCGCCGAGGAGAACCGCCACGGCATCGTGATGCGTGACTACCTCGTCGTCACGCGCGCAGTCGACCCCGTCGAGCTCGAGCGCTTCCGCATGGAACACATGACAAACGGTTACAGCGCACCCATCGACGAGGGCGACGCCGGCCTGCTGCACTCGGTCGCCTACGTGACCTTCCAGGAACTCGCGACGCGCGTCAGCCACCGCAACACCGGCAAGGCCTGCGACGAGCCGATTGCCGACAAGATGCTTCAGCGCATCGCCGCCGACGAGAACCTGCACATGATCTTCTACCGCAACATCTGCGCCGCCGCGCTCGATCTTGCTCCCGATCAGGCGCTCAAGGCTGTGGCGAACATCGTCCAGAACTTCCAGATGCCCGGTGCCGGCATGCCGAACTTCCGCCGTAACGGCGCTCTGATGGCCAAGCACGGCATCTACGACCTTCGCCAGCACCTCGACGAGGTCGTCTGGCCTGTCCTGCGCAAGTGGAACATCTTCGAGCGCAACGATTTCAGCGCCGAAGGCGAGAACACGCGCGAAGAGTTGGCGGCCTTCCTCGAGACACTCGCCGCCAACGCGACGAAGTTCGAGGAACAGCGCGATCGCATGCTCGCACGCGAAGCCGCCAAGCGCGAACAGCAGGCTTCTTAGTTTCACCAGCTATTCTGTGCCCGGTACCGGATTCGGTACCGGGCACTTCCAATTGTCACAAGTATTTGTTCAGAGGTAGACATGTCATCCCTTCGTATCGGTTCACTCGAGCTGCACAGCCCCGTGGTCCTCGCACCCATGGCGGGCGTCACCAACGTCGCCTTCCGCACGCTGTGCCGTGAACTCGAACTCGAACGTGCAGGCAGCACGTCCGGGCTCTACGTCTGCGAGATGGTCACCGCCCGCGCGCTCGTCGAACGCCAACCCGCCACGATGCACATGACCACGTTCGGTCCGACCGAAACGCCCAGGTCGCTGCAGCTGTACACCGTCGACCCGGATACGACTTACGCCGCGGCCAAGATGATCGTCGACGAGAACATGGCCGATCACATCGACATGAACTTCGGCTGCCCGGTACCCAAGGTGACCCGCAAGGGCGGTGGATCGGCGCTACCGTACAAGCGTCGACTGTTCGGTCAGATCGTCGCGGCAGCCGTGCGCGCCACCGAAGGCACCGACATTCCGGTCACCGTCAAGATGCGCGTCGGCATCGACCCCGAACATCACACGCACCTCGACGCCGGCCGGATCGCCGCAGCTGAAGGCGCCGCTGCCGTCGCACTTCACGCACGTACCGCGTCGCAGCGCTACTCCGGCACTGCTGACTGGAACGAGATCACGCGCCTCAAGGAACACGTCACCGACGTGCCGATCCTCGGCAACGGCGACATCTTCGACGCCTCGGATGCTGCCCGCATGATGAACGAGACCGGCTGCGACGGCGTCGTCGTCGGACGCGGCTGCCTCGGACGGCCATGGCTGTTCGCGGAACTCAGCGCAGCTCTCAACGGACAACAGATCGCCACGCCGCCGACGCTCGGCGAAGTCACCAAGATCATCGCCCGTCACGCCCAACTGCTCGCCGCACATCACGGTGAAATGAAGGGTCTGCGCGAACTTCGCAAGCACGTCTCCTGGTACATGCGTGGGTTCCCGGTCGGATCGGATCTGCGGGTCTCGATGGCTCTGGTCAGCACGTTGTCCGAACTGGACGATCTGCTCGGACAGCTCGACCACGACGTCCCGTTCCCCAAGGACGCCGAAGGCCCGCGCGGACGCCAAGGCTCACCCGGTCAGGTAGCACTCCCGGAAGGTTGGCTCGACGATCCCGAAGACGACCTTGTGCCGGCGGGAGCTGACATGATGCACTCTGGTGGCTAGCGAAAACACGCCGTCGGATTACTCACATCACTTTCTGAGTGAAGCACTCAGGATTCACCAGTAATATGGCTCCAGCTTCGTCGACAACCGGTTGACGCCGGCATCTGAATGACGAGTTACTGACAGTCGACGACGGGACAGGTTGCATCGGTGGGTGATGATCACGATTCGGGCCCACCTCCGCCCGAGAGCCGCGCCCCCTGGGAACGTCCGCTCGCAGACAAGCGCTTCCGCAACGCCCGACCGGACCAACCGGCAACGCCCCAGCGCCCTGCCACACCCCAGCGACCAACACCGCAACCACCCAGTCCCCCGGAGCGTCGCAGCAGTGGACGTACCGGGCGACGGGACTCGCCTCCGACCGACGACTCTGTTTCGGTCGCCGAGTTGGTCCGTCGGGTAGGCGACAAGAAGCCGCCACCAGCCCCGGCTACGCCGCCCAAGCCGGCGCCGAACAAATCCGTAACACCCAAGACTCAATCTTCAGCAGCGTCGTCGCCGCCCCCCGCCCGGCCGATTCCCGCCCGTCCGACCGTTCCGCCCGCCGCTGCGGACTGGATCACCGAAGAACATCCCGTCACCTCCGCAGTGCCGCGGGTAGTCGGTGACACCGGCGCCACTCGTCTGGCGCAAAGCAAGATTCGCCGCCGCCATCGCGCAAAAGTGATCGGCCGATCGGCAGTAGCGTTCCTGGCCGTCATGTCTCTCGCATTGACCGGCGTCGTGTGGGGCTATCTGCGCTCGGTCGAAGGCGGATTCGATCAGATTGCGGCACTCGACACCGAGTCCGACGACATCATCGACGCCGGTGGTCAACTCGGCGACGAGACGTACCTGATCATCGGCACCGATACCCGCGCCGGTGCGAGCGGTGAGATCGGCGCCGGAACCGTCGAAGACGCCGAAGGCGCCCGAGCCGACACGGTCATGCTGGTGAACATTCCCGCCGACCGAAGCCGCGTCGTCGCCGTCTCCTTCCCGCGTGACCTCGACGTCGAACGTCCGATCTGTCAGGGATGGGACAACGACGCCGGCAAGTACACCAGCGAAACCTTCCCGGCAGCGAGCGGCGACAAACTCAATGCGACGTACGCACTCGGTGGCCCCAAATGCCTGGTCAAGGTCATCCAGAAGATGTCCGGCCTGAAA
>NZ_LVCT01000809.1:0-5341 GCF_001647205.1 Rhodococcus sp. EPR-134 | reverse complement strand
AGACGGCATCCTCGGAACCGTCCTCGCCTCCGGCGGCACGCAGATGCTCGACGGCCGTACCGCCCTCAACTACGTGCGTGCTCGCCACGTCGAAGCCGAGGGCAACGGCGACTACGGGCGCATCACCCGTCAGCAGAAGTTCCTGTCGGCGCTGCTCCGCTCGGCCCTGTCCAACCAGGTCCTCCTGAATCCGAGCAAGCTCAACGGATTCATCAACGCCTTCACCAGCGACACGTTCGTCGAAAACATCGACACCAAGTCACTGGTCACCCTCGGTCGCTCGCTCCAGAACGTCGACGCAGGCGCGGTCACGTTCTTGACGGTCCCCACGGACGGCACCAACGACTGGGGCAACGAGATTCCTCGCACGGACGAGATCAAGTCCCTCTTCCAGGCGATCATCGACGACGATCCGCTTCCGGGTGAAGAGCGCGAGGACACCACACCGTCGTCGACCAGTTCCACGACAACCGCTCCTACGTCCAGCACGCCGCCGGCCGCCACTTCCGTCGAGGCAATGAGCGCCTACAACATCTCGGTCGACGTCTCCAACGCCTCGGGAATCGCCGGGCAGGCCGCGACAATCGCCGACAGCCTCGCGGCCTACGGTTTCCAGATCTCCACAGTCGGTAACTTCAGCGCAGCCACCGGCCTGGCGAATGCCCAAGCGTCGACCACCGTCGTGCGCTACGCCGCAGGTTACGAGGCTGAAGCGGTGACCGTCGCGTCCTCGATTCCCGGCGCGGTTCTGGTTCTCGCTCCGAGCATGGGAGACATGATCGAGGTCGTCGTCGGAAGCAATTTCGCCGGCACCGTCGTCGCCCCCGCGGACCCGGGAACCATCCTGGCGGCAAATCCGACGTCGGTCGACACCAGCACCTCGACGGCTCTGCCCGCCGACATCGCCAGCGTCAACGCCGGCGACACCACCTGCGACTGACACGCGTTCATTCACCTTGCGTTCACCTGGTGCTTGTGACTTGGTCTTTCACGGCACGTAGGCTCTGACCTCATGCGCGTGGCTTACAACGAACAGATGACCGAGCTTGCAGACACGCTCGGCGAGATGGCAGGACTGGCAGGTGCCGCTATGGAGCGCGCCACCCAGTCCCTGCTCCAGGCAGACCTGTCCCTGGCAGAACAAGTAATCGGCGAACACGACAAGATCACCGAACTCAGCACCATCTGCGAGGAGCGCGCGTTTGCGTTGCTCGCCTTGCAGGCTCCCGTTGCCGGAGATCTGCGCTCGGTGGGCAGCGGAATCCAGATCGTCGCCGACATCGACCGCATGGGCGCACTCGCCCTGCACGTCGCCAAGATCGCGCGCCGCCGACATCCCAACCACGTGCTTCCTGAAGAGGTCAACGGCTACTTCGCCGAGATGGGACGCATCGCTGTCTCCATCGGCGCGGCCGCCAAGGTCGTCCTCGAGACCCGCGACCCCGAGCGCGCTGCCCGTCTGCGCGAAGAAGACGAAGCGATGGACGACCTCCACCGCCACCTCTTCACCGTCCTCATGGACCGTGAGTGGAAGCACGGCGTTGCCGCCGCAGTCGACGTCACGCTGCTCGGCCGCTTCTACGAGCGATTCGCCGACCACGCCGTCGAGGTCGGCCGACGTGTCATCTTCCTGGTGACCGGCAAGCTGCCCGAAGAGCCCGAATCCACCGAGAAGGTCGACAACCTCACCTCGTACCCGGATCTCTGAACCCAACCGTCCACGTGAGTAAAAGGCGGCCGCGCACTTGCGCGGCCGCCTTTCCTATTCAGTTCTCGTGCAACCAGGTTTCCAACGTGGGTCCTGCAGTTGTGGATCCCGGCGCGGGCAGCAACGCCCCACCCTTCATCGCCTTACCCGCTCCCGGCATCGAGATCGGGATCAGCCACTTACGTCGGCCACGGTATTTCAAGATCTCGCGCGTCATGGCCGGGATCTCGAGGACCTCGGGCCCGGCCAGGTCCGGAGCCCTCCCGGTCGGACCGTTCTGAGCGCAGGTCACGAGCGCCTCGGCAACGGTCTTCGCTGCCACCGGTTGTGACCGCATCCGAGGAACCATCGCGATCGGCCCCAGTCCGAACAGCGCGATCGTCTTCTCGCCGAACTCGAACCACTGAGTGGATCGCAGGATCGTGAAAGGAATACTCGACGCTTCCACCGCGCGTTCCTGCGCAGCCTTCCCCTGGTAGTAACCGAAGGACTTCAATCGCGGATCGTCGCAGTTCACGATCGAGAGCAGCACGTGATGCTTAACGCCGGCTCTGGCTTCGGCCGCGGCGATGTTCTTCGCTGCCGTCTCGAAGAACTCGATTGCCTTCTTGGCACTGTTGGTGACGTGATCACTCACGTCGACGACCACGTCGGCACCGACAAATGCTTCGTCCAACCCCGCACCCGTGGAGATGTCTACTCCCGTCGATCGAGCGGCGGCGACGACGTCATGGCCCCCGATTTTCGCCTGCTCGACGACCAGCTTTCCCATCTGGCCGGTTCCGCCCAGAACAACAATTCGCATGATGCCTCCGTCAAACCCGTGCGCCCGGCTCTCTTCGGCCTGGTCACATACTGGACGACGCAGCCTCCCGAGGTGTGACGGTCGGGCGAATCAGTCGCTGTACTTCTGCGAAACCCGCCCACGCCACCGCGACCAGATCGGATCCAACGCTGCGCTCGCCTCGTGTGCGTGATCGGCCACGGCCCGTGCCAGCATCCCTGCTCCCGCCAGCGGCGTCACGTGCCCTTCGACGTCGTCGGAAGTCTTGATCCCCAACAGCATGGTCGTACCGAGCACGCGATGGCCACCGAGAATTCCCGGCAGCGAACGGCCCGGCACGCTACGCAGGTCGAGAGTTTCCACGAGCAGCGCGTCACCGTCGACGGTAATGCGCTGATCCGAGCGAAGGGCACCGCCGGTTTCGCCGGTCCGGCCGAACACGATCATCTCGTCGAGCAGCGCAACCGCATCGGATTCCAGTGAAATATC
This sequence comes from Rhodococcus sp. EPR-134, assembly GCF_001647205.1. Lineage (NCBI taxonomy): Bacteria > Bacillati > Actinomycetota > Actinomycetes > Mycobacteriales > Nocardiaceae > Rhodococcus > Rhodococcus sp. EPR-134. Next base: position 2,360 of record NZ_LVCT01000809.1, on the reverse strand, counting down.
CACGCGCCTGGTCACATCCGCGCCGCCCGCGACGACAAACGGTGCCGCGCGCCAGATCAGCGCCGCACCGGCGCCGACGCTCGCCGAAGCCGACCACGACGCCCGGCCGCCACGCGCGTTGTACGCGACGGTCCCCGACGGCTCGATCACCTCGAGGCACGTACCCGGAGCGACTACGAATTCGATACGCAGGTCGTCGCCGGCCAGCAGCGTTGCACTGTGGCCTACCAAGGCAATTCGCACGGTGAGCCCGCGAGCGTCGACGAACCGCGGGGCCAGGAAGTCGCCCGAGATCAGCTCTCGCGCAACAGCGGTGTCACCCACTCTCTCGACGACGACCCGCGTAGCTCCAGTGCGCATCAGTGAGCGTGAGAGTGGCTGTGCCCGTGACCGTGACCGTGGTCTTCTTCATCGGCATGGAAGTGCGGCGCCATCGGCCCCGGATCCTGCGGGGTGTGACTACCCGCGCGATGAGATGCGATGACCTGGCGGAGCCACGCACTGAGCTGGTCGATCGTTGAGTGATCCTTCTGGCTGAGCGCGAGAACGGGAAGTCCGTCACGCGCGGCCGTGGCATCGGCAACCATCTGGACCGCGTCGACGTCGACGTACGGGGCCAGGTCGATCTTGTTGACCACCAACAGATCTGCCCGCTCGATTCCGGGACCGCCCTTGCGTGCGACGTCTCCGCCGCCCGCGACGTCGATGCAGAAGATCTGGGCGTCGACCAGTGCCGGGCTGAACGTGGCGGTCAGATTGTCACCGCCGCTTTCCACGATCACCATGTCGAGGGGATGGAACTGACGCTCGAGGTCTTCGACCGCAATGAGATTCGGCGTCACGTCGTCACGGATGGCCGTGTGCGGGCACGCTCCGGTCTCGACTGCGACGATGCGCTCGATCGGAAGTACGTTGGCCGCGCGCAACAGTCGCGCGTCCTCGTCGGTGTAGATGTCGTTGGTGACCACCGCGATCTCGTACTCCGCCGCGAGTTCGCGGCAGATGGTGGCGATGAGGGTGCTTTTGCCGGTGCCGACGGGGCCGGCAACGCCGAGCCTCAAACCTCTTGCAGCAGTGGTGGTGTTGTTCAGGTTGTCAAGCACGGAAAATCCTCCTGGATCGAGCGTGGTGTTCGAGTGACCATTGTTCGACCAACGGCCCTGTTGTTGCGGGTATATCTGCGACGCCCTCGACGGCTACGGCAGCCGCGGCGACGGTTTCGATGGTCGGGGCTGCTCGGAGCAACCATTCGACCGGTTCTGCCGGATCCACCGGCAGTAGCTTCAATGCCGCCGACGCCACCGTTTGGGCGTCGTCGTACAAACAAGATCTGGCTGCCTGTAGGTCGTCCATCCCGGAGACCGCCGTGAAGACGCCCAACGCGAGCGGACGCATCGGATGCCCAGGCAGCGCCATGAGCATCTGCACCGCGGGGTGCTGCGGCCACAATCGCGACGCCAGTCTCGCCAGCCCACGGCCGAGCTGAATCGACGCCTCACGCAGCGGTGCGCTGGGAGTCCGAGCGAGCAGTTCCCTCGAGATGTCCTCGAGTTCGCCTGCACTACCCTCACTTACGGCCCAGCGGCGCGTGACCACCGTTGAAGCGGCCTCGACAAGTCCGACGGTTTCGAGTCGACCGCGAATGAAGTCAGGGACCTGACTCTGCAGGAGTCCGCCCGCCAGTGCCGGTTCCAACCCCGACGAGTGCGCGTGACCGCCGGTAGGCAGACGCCCGTCTGCCAAGAGCATCGATGCTATCTCGGCAGATGCCGTCTCGATCGACATGGTTTCAGAACAGCATGTAGCGCTGAGCCATCGGCACCACGTCAACGGGGTTGGGCGCGATCAGGTCGCCGTTGACCTTGATGGCAAACGTCTCCGGATCGACGTCGATGGACGGCAGCGCCGTGTTGTTCGGCATGTCCGCCTTGGTGAGGTGTCTCGTCGGACGAACACCGGTAAGGGTGCGGGTGAGACCGAGACGATCGGCCAGACCGTCCTCGATGGCCATCGGAGAGACGAACGTCGTGGACAGGTGCGGGGCCGATCCCGGAGTCGCCGCGATGGCCGGGCGAACGAACACCGGCTGCGGGGTCGGGATAGCAGCATTCGGATCACCAAGCGGCGCAGCAACTATCGCCCCGCCCTTGATCACGGCAGAAGGACGGACTCCGAAGAACGCGGGATCCCACAGCACCAGGTCCGCCATCTTCCCGGCCTCGACCGAGCCGATCTCGTGATCGATACCGTGCGCCACCGCGGGGCAGATCGTGTACTTGGCGACGTAACGCCGCGCACGCTCGTTGTCGGCCGGCATGCTGGTGCCCAGCTTGCCGTACTGGGCCTTCATGACGTGAGCC
>NZ_LVCT01000808.1:0-7641 GCF_001647205.1 Rhodococcus sp. EPR-134 | reverse complement strand
TTCTGCTGCAATCGTTGTCGGACGGATTCGGGACTCGGCAAAGGCAAGATCCTCCGGAACCCGGGGATTGAGCGCATGACACACGATGAGCATGTCGAGGTGCTCGGCAACCGTGTTGACGGTATGCGGCAACGTCGGATTGGTCGATGCCGGAAGAACGTTCGGCTCACCTGCCGTCACGATGATGTCCGGTGCGTGCCCGCCGCCGGCGCCTTCCGCATGGAACACGTGGATCCCGCGTCCGGCGATCGCATCCAAAGTGTGCTGTACGTAACCGGTTTCGTTGAGGCTGTCGGCGTGCAGCGCTACCTGGAGGCCGAACTCGTCGGCTGCGCGCAGAGCTGCGTCGATCGCAGCCGGAGTGGAACCCCAGTCCTCGTGGACCTTGAATCCGCCTGCGCCGGCGAGAGCTTCCTGACGCATGGCCTCATGGCTGACGGTGCTGCCCTTGCCGAGGAGAAGAACGTTGAGCGGGATGTGGTCGAGGGCGCGGTGCATCATCCTCAACGACCAGGCGCCGGGTGTGACGGTGGTTGCCTTGCTTCCCTCGGTGGGGCCCGTTCCGCCGCCCGCCACCGTCGTCGTACCGGTCGCGAGCGCCTCCATCATCTCGATTTCACTGAGGAAGTGCACGTGAGTGTCGATCGCACCCGCGGTGAGGATCTTCCCCTCGCCGGCGATCACGTCGGTGCTCGGCCCGATGAGCAACTTGGGATGCACGCCATCCATGATGTCGGGGTTACCGGACTTGCCGATCGCAACGATGCGTCCGTCGCGAATTCCCACGTCTGCCCGGACGATTCCCCAGTGATCGAGAATCACCGTGTTGGTGATGACGACGTCGAGAGCACCCTGGTCGCGAGTGGTCAGGCCCTGGCCCATCGACTCGCGGATGCTCTTACCGCCGCCGAAGACCATCTCGTCGCCGGTCGCGGTGTAGTCGTGCTCGATCTCGATCCACAGATCTGTGTCGGCCAAACGGATCTGGTCGCCTGCGGTCGGGCCGTACAGGGAGGCGTAGCCGCGTCGATCGATCCTGCTCATTCGGCTGTCCTCTCAACTGTCGTCGCGGCGTCGTCCGGTGAATCCGCCTCGACTGGAACATCACTCACACGCACGTTCACCGAGGACGCTCGCAAAGGTTCTTCGACCTCGACGCCGGGCGTGCCGAACGGCATGACGGTCTTGGGCTCGCGCGCATGTGTCGGTAGGTCTTCGTCCGGCACGATCTGCAGGCCCGGAACCCTTTTGAGTCCGCCGAGCGCGATCAGTGTCACCGTTCTGCTGACCCCGGGTTCGAACCGAACCGACGTTCCCGAGGGGATGTCGAGCCGGAAGCCGTCTGCCGCTTCGCGATCGAAGGTCAACGCCGGGTTGGCCGCGGGAAGGTGGAGATGTGAACCGATCTGAATGGGGCGATCGCCGTCGTTGACGACGACCATCGTGATCTTCTCCGCGTCCGTGCCGAACTCGAGCGGTTCGGTGGACACACGTACTTCGCCGGGAATCATCGAATGGGCTCCGTCACGGTGACCAGTTTGCGACCGTCCGGGAAAGTGGCCTCCACCTGGACGTTTGCAATCATCTCGGGTACCCCTTCCATCACGTCGTCGCGGGTGAGCACTTGCCGACCGGCGTTCATCAGTTCCGCAACCGTCATTCCGTCACGCGCGCGCTCGAGAATCCAGCACGAGATCAGTGCCATCGCTTCGGGGTAGTTCAGCAGTACCCCGCGCTCGCGGCGGTCACGGGCGACCATGCCCGCGACGCTCAGGAGCAGCTTTTCGGTATCTGAAGGGGTGAGGTGCACTGACAAGCCCTTCCGGTTGTGAAACGACATCGATCGACAGCGTGCTGTCGGGCCGAGATTAGCATTGTCCGAAGCGTCGTCAGTATCCACGAGATTCACATCGTCGGCTACTTCAGCGCCCACTCGGCGCACTTGCGCTGCTCATCGAATTATTCGGGCGCCCAACGACGCTCAGCTCTGCGCACCGGAGTGGGAACTATCACCACAACCAAAAAGTTTCACCCCCGTCTCCTGTTGGAAACGGGGGTGAAACATGATCGTGCAGGGTTGATCCCGGGACCTATCCGAAGCGGCCGGAGATGTAGTCCTCGGTGGCCTTCTGCGTCGGGTTCGAGAAGATCTTCTCGGTGTCGTCGATCTCGACGAGCTGACCGGGCTTGCCGGTTGCCTCGAGGTTGAAGAATGCCGTCTGGTCACTCACACGCGCAGCCTGCTGCATGTTGTGCGTGACGATGACGATCGTGAAGTCCTTCTTCAGCTCGGTGATCAGGTCTTCGATCGCGAGAGTCGAGATCGGGTCGAGCGCGGAGCACGGCTCGTCCATGAGCAGGACGTCGGGCGAGACCGCGATGGCACGCGCGATGCACAGACGCTGCTGCTGACCGCCTGAGAGGCCGCCACCGGGCTTGTCGAGGCGATCCTTGACCTCGTTCCACAGGTTGGCACCGCGCAGCGAACGCTCGGCCACCTCGTCGAGCTTCTTCTTGCTGCGCTCGCCCTGCAACTTCAAGCCCGCGACGACATTGTCCTTGATGGACATGGTCGGGAAGGGGTTGGGTCGCTGGAACACCATGCCGATGGTCTTGCGAACACCGACCGGATCGACGTTCGAGCCGTAGATGTCCTCGCCGTCGAGCAGCACCGAACCCTCGACGCGCGCACCGGGAATCACTTCGTGCATGCGGTTGAGTGAACGAAGAACGGTGGACTTGCCGCAACCGGACGGGCCGATGAAGGCGGTGACGCTCCGGGGCGGGACGGACAGGCCCACATCGGCGACGGCGTGGAACTTGCCGTAGTAGATGTTGACGTCCTTGAGATCCAGACGCTTGGCCATTACCGGCTCCCTACTGAGTTGTTGACGCTGTTGAGTACGAACATGTTCCGAGGCCGCATCACTTACTTCTGACCTGTGAGAAGTGACCGATCAGCTTCGCGACGATATTGAGGATCGCGATCAGCAGGATCAGGGTCAGTGCTGCGCCCCAGATGCGGTTGGTGCCGGCGTCGGTGGGGTTGTTCATCTCGGCGACCATGACGGAAGGCAGTGTGCCCATTTCGCCGTTGAACAGGTCGAAGTTGATGAACGGTGCGTAGCCGACGAGGATCAGCAGCGGTGCGGTCTCACCGAGCACGCGGGCCAGGGCCAGCATGACGCCGGTGATGATGCCGGGAAGTGCCGTCGGCAGAACGATTTTCGAGATGGTCTTCCACTTCGGCACACCGAGCGCGTACGACGCCTCCCGCAGATCCATCGGGACGATGCGCAGCATTTCCTCGGTGGAACGGATGACGACCGGGACCATCAGAAGGACCAGAGCCAGTGACACCGCAAACGCGGACTTGGGGAAGCCGAAGGTCGCGATCCACAGGGCGTAGATGAACAGCGCGGCCACGATCGACGGAACACCGCTGAGGATGTCGACCATGAACGTGGTCAGCTTGCCCAGCTTCGACTTCCGGTCGGCGTACTCCACCAGGTAGATCGCGACGAAGATACCGAGCGGGATGGAGAAGACCGCGCACACGATGCCTTGCAGCAGGGTGCCGATCAATGCGTGATAGATACCGCCGCCGTCGGCCGACGCCGTCAATCCGCTCAGCGAGTTGGTGAACCAGGTAGGCGACGTCAGAGCGGGTAGGCCCTTGGCGATGACCGTGAAGAGCACCCAGACCAACGGGATGAGCGCGATGACGACTGCCAGGCTCACCAGGATGGTCGCGATGACGTCCTTGGCACGACGACGAGCGCCGACGCCTTGGAAAGTGGGGGCCTTGACCGGCCGGTCCAGAGTGGAGGTCATGGGTCAGTCCTTCTTTCCGGCGATCACTGCGCGGGCAGCCGCGTTGACGACGAAGGTCAGTACGAACAGCACCAGTCCGGCCGCGATGTACGCGCCTGCCTGGATGTCGTTGTTGAACTCCGCGTAGCCGAGGGCGATCTTGGAGGCGATGGTCGAGCCGCCGTCGAACAGCGACCAGCCGAAGGCCTGAGAGGTGGTGCGCAGGATCAGGTAGAGCGCCATCGTCTCACCGAGTGCGCGTCCGAGACCGAGCATCGAGCCGCTGATGTAACCGGACTTACCGAACGGGATGACCGTGGTGCGCACAACTTCCCAGCGCGTGGCGCCGAGGGCGAGTGCGGCTTCGATCTGTGCTCGCGGGGTCTGGATGAACACCTCGCGGGTCACTGCGGTGATGACCGGAAGGATCATCACGGCGAGGACGATGCCTGCGGTGAAGATGGTGCCGCCGCCGGTGATCGATCCGCTGCCGTCGGCGAAGAGCGGGAACCAGCCGAGAGTGTCGTTGAGCCACACCGCGACCGGGGTGATCGCCGGAGCGAAGACGAGAAGTCCCCACAGGCCGTAGACGATGGACGGCACAGCTGCCAGAAGGTCGATCGTGTACGACAGTGGCCGCGTGAGCCACTTGGGTGAGTACGAAGTCAGGAAGATCGCAATGCCCAGTGCGATCGGCATCGCGAGCACCAGTGCGAACAGCGAGACCAACACCGTGACCTGGAAAAGATCGAGGACACCGAACGCCATCGCGTTGATGTTCTGCGTGACCCATTCACGGCTGGTCAGGAAGTTGACCTGATTCCGGCTCAAAGCAGGAACAGCACGCCAGATCAGGAACGCGCCGATCGCCGCGATGACAACCGTGATGAAGATTGCCGAACCGGATGCGAGCGAGCTGAAGATGCGGTCACCCGGACGGGTCACCGTCTTGCTGTTGCCGCTACCCGGACCGTCACCCTTCGGAGGACGCTCGGTTTCTGGAGCCTTGGTGGAAGTAATCGTGTCCTCCGTGGTGCCGTTCGGACCGCCCACCCCGGCCCCGCTGGTTGCGGGGCCGGGAGAACGAGATGTCGAGGTGATGGGCGCGTCACTCATGCGCGCTCACTTCCTTCACGTGTGAATGTAGATCCATGAGCTTGTCCGCACGAGTCTCTAGGTCAGCTGATTGCCGTGATGGACGCGTTGAGGCGATCCTGGACGTTGGACGGCAGCGGGACGTAACCCTGCTCGGCCAGGTTGGCCTGACCCTCGTTGGCCGCGCTCGTCAGGAACGACTTCACCGCTGCGGAGGTGTCCGCGTCGTAGCCCTTGGAGCAGACGATCGAGTACGTGGCGAGAACCAGCGGGTAGGCGCCGGCTTCGTTGGTCTTGAAGATCGACGCGAGGTCGAGCGTCAGGTCGCCGGTTGCGTCGGACTTGAACTTCGCGCCTGCGATCGACTTCGCGGCCGTGTCGTTGGTCAGTGCGACTGCCTCGGAGCCGGTGTTGATTTCGGCAACCGAGAGCTTGTTCTGATCGGCGAACGACTTCTCGACGTAGGTGATCGAACCCGGTGCCGTGGCAACTGCCTGTGCAACGCCCGCCGAACCCTTGGCGCCCTCACCGACGCCACCGGTGAAGTCGGACCCTGCGCCCGACGTCCAAGCACCGTTCGATGCCGCGTCGAGGTACTTCTGGAAGTTGTCGGTGGTACCCGAGGAATCGGAGCGGATCACGGTGGTGATCTTCTCGTCGGGAAGCGATGCACCGGAGTTGAGCGCGGCGATTGCCGGATCGTTCCACTTGGTGATGCCGCCGTTGAAGATCTTCGCGAGAACCTCTGCGTTGAGAACGAGCTTGTCGACGCCGTCGAGGTTGTATGCAACTGCGATCGGGCCGAAGACGAGGGGAAGGTTCCAGGCTTCGCCGCCGACGCAACGCTCCTTGGCCTTGTCTGCCTGCTCGTCCTTGATGGCCGAGTCGGAGCCGGCGAAGTCGATCTGGCCGGCGATGAACTGTGTACGACCGTCGCCCGAACCGCTGGGGTTGTACGCGACGTTGACCGTCTTGCCCTTTTCCTGGCACACGGAGATGTAAGTGGCGACGAACTGGTCCATGGCGTTCTTCTGTGCCGAGGAACCAGCGGCAGAGAGGTTGCTCTTGCCTTCGCACGTTGCGTTCGATGCGGACGCGTCCACACCCGTCGACGACGAGTTGTTGTCGCTGCCACATGCGGCCAAGGTCATGGCGCCCACGGCCACTACACCGAGCAGGGCACCACTGCGCTTGAGATTCACCAAGATCCTCCGGAAATCGCTACCGCCACGCCCACGATCGGGCGGCGACATGAGACGCAGAATGATTGAAATCTGCATCAGGCAACACGGCGCTGCCCACAGAGAAAAGTAGGCGGGCGCGGTGTCCGGCTGGACCACACATGGTTAACGGAGAATGAACAGACTGGACATTTCTGCGTGTCCGACTGTGACGTCAGAGCGCGCGGGCGTAAGCCATGTCCACGTGGAAGCGATCGAAGCCGAGTCGTTCGTACGTGTGGAGGGCGGCCGTGTTGTCGCCTTCGACGTACAGAAGGACGGTTCCGAGGCCGCGATCACGCAGGTAATGCATGCCCGCGAGAGTCAGCACTCGGCCGAGGCCGCGTCCCTGCGCCGCGGGATCGATCCCCACGACGTACACCTCCCCCAGCTCCGGATCGTCACCTTCGGGTGCGTGCACCTTGGTCCAGTGAAAGCCGAGAAGAGTATCGGGATCGGTGTCCGCGAACGCCATGAACAGACCAGCAGGGTCGAACCAACCTTCGGCCGTTCTCTCGTCGATCTCCGCCTGGGTCCAGCCACCCTGCTCGGGATGCCAGGAGAAGGCCGCATTGTTGACGCGAAGGATCTCGGAATCGTCTTCGGGCCCACGATACGTCCGAATCGTCACACCTTCGGGCACAACGATTTCCGGAAGCTGCGGAGCATCGAGTGGTCGACGCAGCTGCAGGAGTTCACGAACGCTGACCAGATCGAGGCTCTTGGCGAATTCGACTGCGGCGTCGACGTTTCCGTGCGCCCAGACACGCGTGCCCGGCCGGCCCTCGTCGAATACCGCTGCGGCAAGCCTGGTTCCGATGCCGCGGCGCCGCGCCTGCGGGTCGACCACCAACTCGGCCATGTCGGGATGCTCGTCCGAACCGGCTTGCAGCTGCGCATAACCGACGACTGCATCGCCGTCGAGTTCGAGGAAGTGTCGCGCGGCGCCGCGCCCGGCAACGGCATGGCGCCCCTGTTCCGACACGGGCGCCTTGCCGTCGAACTCGGTTGCGCGATCGAGAAGCGCGGAAACCTGCTCGGCGAATCCAGCCGGCAGTGAATCTGTCCAACCCACGTCAGACCACCGATCCGTCGGCCGCGTCGTAGTCGACGTCCTCGTCGTCCTCGAACTGAACGGGAGCAGCTGCGCCACCCTTGGCCCTGGTCGGACGCACTGCCTTATATCCGACATTTCGGACTGTACCGATCAAGGACTCGTATTCGGTGCCGAGTTTCGCCCGCAGACGACGCACGTGGACGTCAACCGTCCTGGTGCCGCCGAAGAAGTCGTAGCCCCACACTTCCTGCAGCAGCTGCGCCCGGGTGAATACCCGTCCGGCGTGCTGCGCGAGGTACTTGAGCAGCTCGAATTCCTTGTAAGTCAAATCAAGGGGCCGTCCACGCAGTCGTGCCGTGTACGTCCCCTCGTCGATAACCAGTTCGCCCAGCGTGATCTTTCCCGACGCTTCCGGACTGGCCACACCACCGCTGCGGGCGACCAACAACCGCAATC
>NZ_LVCT01000807.1:0-6613 GCF_001647205.1 Rhodococcus sp. EPR-134 | reverse complement strand
GACCACAGGTACTGCGGATCCTGTGCTTCCGAGCAATCGACACAACCCGCGTGCGGCAGCCAGATCGGTGCGCGCATCCACCAATGCCACGTCCGCGGAACTTGCCTCGAGTAGCGAGGAAACCTCTGTGGGGGCAGGCCGAACCGAGTGCGCCAGCAACGCCAACGCCGGTAGTACAGCTTCCGGGTTGGGGTCGGAGGTGAGGAGGAGCAGTTCCACACGGCCTCCTATCTAGTAGCCCGCGCAACCCGTGAGGGCAACGCTCGAGTAGTTCGACGCTTTTGGTCGGTCCCTACATTAGCGTGCCTGGTACCGGGGCCGTCGCATCGAACCCCGACCGGAGTCCGTCACAATGGTGCGGTGCGCAAACTGATCATCGGCATCGTCTTTCTCCTCGGCCTCGGACTGGTGGCCGATTTCGGCGCGGCCGCGTACGCCGAGTACCGGGTTTCCCGCGAGCTCCGAACCGGCGCATCACTCGAGTCGGATCCGGAGGTCACCTTCAACGGGTTCCCCTTCCTCACCCAGGCACTCGGCGGGAAATACAAGGACGTCTACGTCAGAGCTACCGGCGTCCAGAGCGACGTGGTGGGCGAAGTGACCGTCGAGGCCGATCTGCGCGGGGTCACCGTTCCCTTCTCCGACATCGTGAACGGCAATGTCACCCAACTCCCCGTCGACAAACTCGACGGCCGGATGGGAATCAACGCCACCGACCTCGGAAAGCTGCTCAATATCCCTGACCTGCAGGTATCTTCGCCGCCTGCCAACAAGTCGGATGGCACCGGGGGCAGCGGCGGAACCGGAGCGAGCACCGCGGGCGCCGTCGTGCTGACGGGAACGGTTGCCGTCGGTCCGGTCGAGACTGCAGTGAGCGTGCAGGCCAACCTCGTTCTGGAAGGTGGGCAGGTCAAGATCGTCGCCAGCAATCTGTACTTCGGTCCGGAGGGCAAAGCCGATTTCTCGATCCCCGCAGCACTCGAACCCGTCGTCCTCGGACTGTTCAGCTACACGATCGATCCGCAGGCACTTCCCTACGGAATTCAGCCGAGCCTGGTCTACGCGGAAGGCGGAAGAATCGTGATCGAAGGCAGCGCCGAAAACACGACGATCGATCTCGCAGAGCTGCAGAACCGATGACCGGGATCACAATTCTGCTGGGCGCGCGGGTCGCCGTCGTCGCGGTCGGGCTCTTTCTCAAGTCGCGCAACGGAAAGGTCCGAGTCACCACGCCGGCCGCGACCGGCGCGGCGGACAGTCGCCTCGAACTGCTCCGCGCCGCTGGAGTCTCTTCGCCGAACGGCGGACCCGTCGTACTGCATTTCTCTGCCGACTGGTGCGGACCGTGCGCGGCAGTACGCCGCGTCGTCGGTCAGGTCGTGATCTCGATGGCCGACGCTCCCCGTCCGCCGGTGGAGATCGAGCTCGACATCGACAAGGAACCGGCTCTGGCACGCGAGATGAGTGTCCTCTCGCTGCCCACCACCTTCATCCTCGACGGTGGCCTGGAGGAACAGTTCCGGGTGTCCGGAGTGCCATCCGCAGCCGATCTGAAAGCTGCACTCGTACCACTATCCGGACCCCACGAGCCAAAATCCGAGAATTCGGGGTAAACTCGCCGACGTGCAAACCCGCCACGAGCTGATGCTCACCCGACGCCGCGCAGTAGACCTGTGCCGCCTCGGGGGCTGTTGCTGTACCTGTTGCTGATCACCTCATCCGTCAGATCTCTCTGACCTTCGAGCTTTCGCTCACGTGATCAATCCACCGAGTGGGACTTTGACGTCCCGTTTTCTCGGTCCAGGCACAGCATCATGCAATCCAGCGCAGGAGCACTCCCGATGTCCACAACCACACCCCAGCTCGAGCAGGTCGACGTCCGCGGACCTCGATTCGCCGCGTGGGTCACCACCGGCGTTCTCGTACTCACGCTCATCCTCTCGACCTTCTCACTGCCCGCCGCCACCGTCGTTCTCGCACTACAGGCCATCGTCTTCGCGGTCGGAGCGGTACTCGGCCCCAAGCGCAGCCCGTACGGCCAGATCTTCGGCAAGCTCGTCGCCCCGCGACTCTCGCCGGTCAGCGAACGCGAACCCGTGGCGCCGCTGCGCTTCGCGCAGTTCGTCGGCTTCGTCTTCGCACTCGCCGGCACGGTCGGTTTCCTGGCCGGGTCGACGATCGTCGGCACCGTTGCCACCGGCTTCGCCTTGTTCGCGGCCCTGCTCAACGCCGCGTTCGGCATCTGCCTCGGCTGCCAGATCTATCCACTCGTCGCAAGGCTGCGAAATACCGGCCGCGCTACCACCGCGTGAAAACGCTTGCCCCACAACCCTGCTGAACCCCTGCTAGATAACGACCGATGCAAGACCACATCGAAAGGAACACCATGGCTCGCTCCGACGTCCTAGTCTCCGCTGACTGGGCTGAGCAGAACCTCAACACCCCCAAGACCGTTTTTGTCGAGGTGGACGAGGACACCAGCGCATACGACGGCGGCCACATCGAGGGTGCAGTCAAGCTCGACTGGCGCAAGGACCTCCAGGACGGCGTCCGACGCGACTTCCTGAACCAGGAGCAGTTCTCGGATCTGCTCTCCGCCAAAGGCATTGCGAACGACGACACCGTCGTTCTCTACGGTGGCAACAACAACTGGTTCGCCGCTTACGCTTACTGGTACTTCAAGCTGTACGGCCACCAGGACATCAAGCTGATCGACGGCGGCCGCAAGAAGTGGGAACTCGACGGACGCCCGCTCTCCAAGGACGCAGTCAACCGCGAAGCCACGCAGTACAAGGCCGAGACCCCCGACTTCTCGATCCGCGCTTTCCGCGACGAGGTCATCGACGCCATCGGCAGCAAGAACCTCGTCGACGTTCGTAGCCCTGACGAGTTCTCGGGCAAGATCCTCGCTCCCGCCCACCTTCCGCAGGAGCAGGCGCAGCAGCGTGGCCACGTCCCCGGAGCCATCAACATCCCGTGGAGCACCACCGCCAACGAGGACGGCACCTTCAAGTCGGACGACGACCTCGCCAAGCTGTACGCGGAAAAGGGCTTCGACGACACCAAGGAAACGATCGCCTACTGCCGCATCGGCGAGCGTTCGAGCCACACCTGGTTCGTCCTGCAGGAGATCCTCGGCAAGAACAACGTCAAGAACTACGACGGCAGCTGGGTCGAATACGGCTCACTCGTCGGCGCACCGATCGAATTGGGAGCCTGATCATGTGTGGAGCACCTACCCAGGGCCAGACCCTGCCTGCCGGCGTCGACGTCGAGAAGGAAACGGTCATCACCGGCCGCGTTCTCGCAGCTGACGGCCAGCCCATCGGCGGCGCATTCGTGCGTCTGCTCGACGGCTCCGGAGAGTTCACGGCCGAGGTCGTGGCATCGGGAACCGGCGATTTCCGCTTCTTCGCCGCTCCGGGCGAGTGGACCGTGCGTGCACTGTCCAGCTCGGGCAACGGCACCTCCACCGTCGCTCCCGAGGGCTCGGGCGTGCACAACGTGGACGTGACCGTCAGCAAGTAATTCCTGCTTTGTCAGGCGGCCCCGCACCCCTCCGGTGCGGGGCCTTCTGCATTCCGGCTCCCGATTTTTCCGGTCGGTCGCCGCGGTCTAAGATGTACCCGTGGTCATTTTCTTCGAGGTACTCCTCGCACTCGCATCCGTCATGATCGCTTGGTTCTCCGTGTACGTCGTGTACCGCTTGGTCACCGACGAGTCGTGAGTCAGGCTCCGGATTCAGGGTCCGACGCGACCGCTGACGATTCCGCCGCTGCAGGTGCCGTGAGGCGCGGCAGCGGGGACGAAGCTGTCGCCATCGCCGTCGAGCGCTCCAAGTCGACGGCGTCGCTCAACATTCCGACCCTGCCGGACCTTCCGTTGCCGGAGGACACCGCAAACCTGCGCCTCGGCCCGGACATCAATCCCGAACTCCTCGCGCTTCTCCCCCTCGTCGGTGTCTGGCGCGGCGAAGGTGAAGGACACGACGAGAACGGCGACTACGCCTTCGGTCAGCAGATCGTCATCTCGCACGACGGCGGCCCGTACCTCAATTGGGAGTCCCGGTCCTGGCGCCTCGACGCCGAGGGCAAGTGCGTGAGCCCCGATCTGCGCGAGAGCGGTTACTGGCGCATGGGCGGCGACGGCATCCCGGGCAGCGTCAACCAGGAAGTGGTCGAACTCCTGCTCAGCCACAGCTCCGGTGTCGTCGAAATGTACTACGGGCGCGCACTCACCCAGGCGTCGTGGGAACTTGCCACCGACGTGGTGATCCGCAGCCAGTCCGGTGCACTGTACGGCGGCGCGAAGCGTCTGTACGGCATCGTCGAAGGCGGCGACCTCGCGTACGTCGAAGAGCGGATCATGTCTGACGGTGGCCTGGAACCGCGTCTCTCGGCCCGCCTGACGCGCTACATCGGCTAGCTCTGCTGTGCGCCTTTATTAACCCCCGGCGGTTAATAAAGGCGCACAGCAGATTTATCCACAGGCACCGACAAATTCCACAGGCGGGCTTCGGAGCGGCATCTTCGACCGATTCTTGTCGGTCCGCGATCTGACGGTATTCGCATGAGCTGCGACTACATCGATCCTGATCTCCGAAGACTCTTCGACTTCCAGCACGGACTCGCGACCAACAAACAACTACGCCCTTTCGGCTATTCACCGCGCCGCATCCAACATCTGGTCGAATCGGGTCAATGGACTTCCGTCCTCCACGGCGTTCAATCCAGCACCAACGGGCCGCTCAACCGAGCAATGATTCTCGAGGCCGCACTGCTGTTCGGCGGCGGAGAGACTTACCTGAGCCACCGGACTGCAGCTGAAGAGTGGGGACTCACGCACATCGAGTCCGAACTGCCGATCCACATCACGGTCCGATACGGCAGATCCTCCCGCTGTCAGAGTCCGACGGTCAGACCCGAACGCTCCCCGGCGCGCCCCGTTCCGTTGGGGTGGTCCACTGCCCATCCCGGAGTGATCGTTCATCGTTCACGCGCTCAGGCCCACATCGGCGTTGCCACTCAGCCTGCTCGTACTTCGCTGGCCGACACCGCAATTGACCTGGCGGTTGCAGAGCCGTCGGCTCGCGACGCCGCTCGTTCTCTGGTTCGCTCCGCCACGGCGTGCAAAGTGTCACGGATGGAATTGCGCACCCGAATGGAATGCCGCCGGCCGAGGCGATATGTCAAAGCACTGTCCTCGACATTGGACCTGTTGGATCGCGGTGTCCAGTCGGTACTCGAGCATCGCTACGCAATCGAGGTCGAGCGAGCACACGGTTTGCCGGAAGCACGACGGCAATCGCCGGTCCTCGTCGATGGGAGAACTCTCTACGAGGACGTCGACTACCGCAATTGCGGTGTCGCACTGATCGTTCGACTCGACGGATTTGCCTTCCACTCTTCTCGAGCGACTGCACTGCGTGATCGTCGGCGAGGAAACGCATCCGAACTGTCAGGCAACGCCACACTGGTCTTCGGTTGGGAGGAGGTGGAGGGGGCCTCGTGCCGAACTGCAGCCGAGGTCAGAGCCATCCTCGAGCGCGGTGGATGGTGGGGGCCTAATCCTTGTCCACGCTGTGCGCCTTTATTAACCGCCGGGGGTTGATAAAGGCGCACGGCACGAAGCGACCCCCGAGCCACACCCACGCTTTCGCGCGGATCCCGGTCGGACTGATCGGGGGCTCGGGGGTCGGGTGGCTGCCTGGGATTCGCCGGCCGCTCACGCGGTAAGTGAATTCCATCAGCGATTGCGGCTAGCTGGCAGCCACCTCACGCGTCCGTCTGTACTTCAATTTCAGACCACCTCCTTCCTTGTGTACAGGAGAAAGTACGCCCACTTCACGATGACGGCAACGTATTTTCCACAGAAACTTTTCCGACGCATATCACCTGGTCAGCTGCTGTGCCGTCCGGAAGTTGGTGGGTGACGACAACAACGGTTCGCGAAGAATCGACCAGCGTTGCGTCGCGACTGAGCAACTCGCGGAGCAACTGATCGCCCGCCTCCGCGTCCATGTGCTCGGTCGGCTCGTCGAGCAGCAGCACCTCCGCGGGCGAGACGATCGCGCGCGCCAACAGCAACCGACGACGCTCACCGCCCGAAACCGCTCGCATGCCGCCGACCAGGTAGGTGTCGAGCCCGTCCGGCAGTTCCGACAGCCAGTCGCCGAGACCAACTGCGGCAAGTGCCTTCTCCGCGTCCTCGGCGGTGAGGTCACCCCGCGCAACGCGCAGGTTCTCGAGTACCGACGTCTCGAAGAGGTGTGCGTCCTCGGCGAAGTACCCCACGTGCCGACGCAGCTCGGCCGGATCGATATCCGAAACGTCCACCGAGTCAACACGAACTGTTCCCGCGACGGGCGGCAGCAGTCCCGCCATCGTCATCAGCGCGGTGGTCTTTCCGGATCCGCTCTCGCCGACGACGGCAACACGAGCACCGCGAGGAAGGTCCACCGACAGCGGTTCGGTCACCTTTCCCCCGGGCCAACCCGCCCGCAACGCGTGCACACTCAGGACCCCGTCCTCCGGCCACGCACGATTTCCTTCAACGTGTTCGGCGTCGGCTCGATCGAGTACCGCCATGATGCGTGCCGACGCCAGCCGCGCCT
>NZ_LVCT01000806.1:0-1373 GCF_001647205.1 Rhodococcus sp. EPR-134 | reverse complement strand
CGGTGGTTCCGTACAGCGTAATTCCGATCAGCAGGGCACCGAGGACGCTCACTCCGATTGCCAGGGGCGTGGCAGCGGCGGCAAAGGCACTCGGGACCGCCGCGCGATCGGTTGCGTCGACCACATCGTTCTCGGCGGACACAGCCTCGCTCACCGCCTGATCCAAGCGACCCGATACCCGGAGCTCGGCGGAATGGTCGAGGGCGGTCACCGCGGACTCACTGAATCGCGCTGCGGCAGCAGAACTGTCGGCCTCGGCGAGTCGAGCAGCACGAGCCGACAGCCAGGGTGCCGCGATCCCGGACACCGCCAGCGCAACGGCCAGAATGAGCGCGGCCGGAACCGAGATGAACAACAGGATTCCCACCGCAGCAAACGCGAGGACAATCGAGACCGCAATCGGGATCAGTGCTTTGACGACGACGTCGCCCAGTGCATCCACGTCGGCGCCCGTACGTGAGAGCAGGTCACCGCGTCGTAGTCCGGCTGCTGCCGCGGGATCTCCTGCGGCCAACTGCTGGTAGATCCTCGATCGCGCCGCGGTGGTTCCGCGCAACGCGACGTCGTGCGTCGTCAATCGTTCGAGATAGCGGAAGACACCACGCGAGATCCCCAATGCTCGTACGGCAACCACCGCAACACTGAGGTCGAGAACGGGAGGCATCTCCCAGGCCCGCGTGATCAACCATGCGGACAGCGCGGCCAAGGCGAGTGCGCTACCGAGTGTCGCCACACCGGCGGCGACCGCCGTCAGAACGCGTCGTGGCCGAAGTTCCAGTAGCCGCAGAGCACGCAGGAGCGGATCGTGAGTATCACTTCTCATGAGCGTGTACCTCGACAATCCGGTCAGCCGCGGCGAGCACACTCGGACGGTGGCCGATCACGACCACGGTGTCGCCGCGCTCCGCCCGTGCTCTCAGAGAAGCCAACACTGTGCCTTCCGAATCGGAGTCGAGGTGAGCGGTGGGTTCGTCCAGGACAAGAACTGCGCGGTCCGAGGCAAGCACGCGTGTCAGTGCTAGGCGCTGCCGCTGCCCCAACGACAGACCAGTACCGCCGACGCCGATCACGGTCTCGACGCCCGCAGGCAGCTCGGCCAGTACCGCGTCGAATCCCGTCGCAACAGCGGCGCGGGTCAGTGCTTGCGCATCGACGACCCCGGTGAGATCGAGATTTTCACGAACGGTGCCGGGTAGGAGGACCGGATGCTGGGGAAGCCAGGCCAACTGACTCCACCACGCGTGCTCGTCCAGGTCTCGGACATCGACGCCGGCGACCGTCACACGCCCACTGCTCGGTTCGATCAACCCGAGCAGCGCGTGCACTGCCGTCGACTTGCCGCAGCCGTTGGGACCGGTGAGCACAGTGATCGC
>NZ_LVCT01000805.1:0-8087 GCF_001647205.1 Rhodococcus sp. EPR-134 | reverse complement strand
GACCACCGTCGTGCTACCACCCTCCGGCGCGGCAGAATCCGCCTCGATAACCTCGAATGCCTTGTCGGCTGCCGCCATTCCGTCCTCGGCGGCGTGGAACTGGGTTCCCACCATCCGAAGTGGCAGGTACACCTCGGGGGCGAGGATCAACGCGACTATCCCCGGCTCGAGTGACATGTCGCCGTACACCAGTCGCAAGCCGATACTCACGGCCACCAACGCGACGCAGAGCGTTGCGAGCAGTTCCAGCACCATCGAGGACAGGAAGGCAACGCGGAGGGCAGACATCGTCGTTCGCCGATGGGCGTCACCGAGTTCACGGACGCGCTCGGCAGGACCTTGCTGACGACCGAGCGCTCGTAGCGTCGGCAAACCGGCAAGGAGATCGAGCAGTTGCGAAGACAACGTGGTCATCGCTGCCAGCGTCTTCTCCGACTTACCCTTTGTCAGCAGGCCGATCAGAATCATGAAGATGGGGATCAGCGGCAGCGTCACGAAGATGATGACCGCAGACGTCATGTCCTGCACCGCAATGACTATCAGGGTGATGGGTGTCAGCGTCACCGACAAGACCAGGGCCGGAAGGTATCCCGTCAGGTACGGACCGAGACCGTCGACACCGCGGGTGACCACGGTCGCGATCTCGTCACGCCGCGGATCCAGATCGCGAGGGCTCATCGCCGTCGCCGACGTCAGCACGCCGTTCTTGATCTCGGCAACGACGCGAGTCGACGCCCGGTGCGCATACCTGGTCTGCAGCCAGGTCCCCAGAACTCGGACCGCCACAGCTGCGGCGAGAACAACCAATTCGGTTGTCCACGAGGAAACATCCACAGTTCGAGTGGTGATCACTCCGGCCAGCACCCGGCCGATCATGAGCGCCGCGACGATGACCATCACGACGTTCACCATCGACAGAGCAACAGTCAGGATCAGATAGCCGCGCGCAGAAGCGGAATGTCGCCACAGCCGCGGGTCGATCGGCCCCCGGCGACGCTCCCGAGTGGTGGGAGCGTCGCCTACTTCGATAGTCACGTGAATTCGACCGTCAGTTCTTTCGTGTTTCGAATGTGTCGTGATTCAGGGTTCGTGACTACCAAGTCTTCTCCTTGAATCGCAGACCGATCGACGCCGGAATCTGCTTGGAGGAGATGCGCTGTCGGAACACCCAGTACGTCCAGCCCTGGTAGATGATCACCACCGGCGTCATGAATGCCGCGGCCCACGTCATCACCTTGAGCGTGTACGGACTCGACGACGCGTTCTCGATGGTCAGGCTGTACGCCGGATCCAGCGTCGACGGCATGACGTTCGGGAACAGCGAGGCGAACAGCAGCACGACGGTGGCGATGACGGCCACACAGGTGAGAACGAAGGCCCAGCCTTCGCGCTCGGCCCGCGTCAGGAAGACGACGCCGATCAGTGCCGCAGCAGCGGCAGCTACCAGAATCCACGTCCATCCCTTGCCGTAGGCGAGTTGCGTCCAGAGGACGAATCCGCCGGCGACCGGAATAGCCGGAATTGCCAGTCGTGCGGCAATTTTCACTGCGTCTTCACGAACCTCGTCGGCACTCTTGAGTGCCAGGAACACTGCGCCGTGGAGAGCGAACACCAGCGCGGTGGTCAGACCGCCGAGCAGCGCGTACGGATTGAGCAGATCGAAGAATCCCGACTCGACCTGCTTGTCGGCGTTGATCGCCACGCCCCGAACGATGTTCGCGAAAGCCACGCCCCAGAGAACTGCCGGGACCCAGGAGCCGAAGATGATGCCCCAGTCGCAACGCTGACGCCATTTGTCGTCGTCGATCTTGCTTCGCCATTCGATGGCACAGATACGAACGATCAAGGCCACCAGGATGATCAGCAACGGTAGATAGAACCCGGAGAACAACGTCGCGTACCACTCCGGGAATGCCGCGAACATCGCGCCACCGGCGGTGATCAGCCACACTTCGTTGCCGTCCCACACCGGGCCGATCGTGTTGAGCGCCACCCGTCGACGCGTATCGGCCGGGAGGTCACTGCCTCTGCCGACGATCGGCATGAGCATCCCGACACCGAAGTCGAACCCTTCGAGGACGAAGTACCCGATGAACAGTACTGCGACGAGCACGAACCATACTTCTTGAAGTCCCATGATCGCCTCCTAGTACGCGAACGACAGTTGTTTGGGCTTGTCCGGATCTTCCGGCTCATCATGATCTGTATCGCCCGGCGGATGCATGTCGTGCTCCAACGGGCCTTCCTTCGCGTACCGCACGATCAGCTTGAACCAGACGACTCCCAGCGCTCCGTACAGCAGGGTGAAGGTGATCAGCGAAGCCCAGACGGTAGCCGACGCGTGGTCCGAAACACCTTGGTCGACAGTGAGTCTGATCATGTCGACGCCGGTCGGGTTGGGATGCACCACCCAGGGCTGACGGCCCATCTCGGTGAAGATCCAGCCGGCGCTGTTCGCCATGAACGGAGTGGGGATCGCGACCAGGCTGAGGATTCCGAACCACTTCTGGTCCGGGACCCGCCCCTTACGAGTGACCCACAGTCCCGCGAGAGCCAGTGCTGCCGAACCGGCGGCGAGGCCGATCATGGCGCGGAAAGACCAGTACGTGACAAAGAGATTCGGTCGGTAGTTACCCGGTCCGAAGTCCTGCTCCGCCTGCTCCTGCAGTTGGTTCACGCCTTGCAGTTCGACGCCGGTGAACTTGCCCTCGGCCAACCATGGAAGAACGAACGGCACCTTCAGAACGTGCGTCACGCTGTCACAGTTGTTGTGAGTGCCGATAGTGAGGATCGAGAAGTCCGGATCCATCTCGGTGTCGCACAGCGATTCCGCCGACGCCATCTTCATCGGCTGCTGCTGGAACATGAGCTTGCCTTGGACGTCACCGGTGTAGATGATGCCGATTCCGGCCACGATCATGACGAGCAAGGCGAATCGTGTTGCAGGGCGGTACATCGTGCGCGCGTCGGACTCGAGGCGCTCGGCTTCGGCGGCCTCAGCCTGCTTGGCGCGGCGCATGTTCCGCACCATCCACCAACCACTGATGCCGGCAACAAACGTCGCCGCCGTCAGGAAGGCGCCGGCAACCGCGTGCGGGAAGGCAGCAAGAGCGGTGTTGTTGGTCAACAGCTCCCAGATACTGGTGAGCTCGGCACGACCCGTTTCAGGGTTGTACGTCGCACCGACCGGATGCTGCATGAACGAGTTGGCCGCGATGATGAAGAACGCCGACGCGTTGACGCCGATCGCCACGAGCCAAATGCACGCCAGGTGTACAAGTTTGGGCAGCCTGCCCCAACCGAAGATCCAGAGTCCGATGAAGACGGACTCCATGAAGAAGGCGACAAGGCCTTCCAATGCGAGCGGAGCTCCGAAGACGTCACCGACGAATCGCGAGTACTCGCTCCAGTTCATGCCGAACTGGAACTCCTGCACGATGCCGGTGGCTACACCGAGTGCGAAGTTGATGAGGAAAAGCTTGCCGAAGAACTTGGTGAGCCGATACCAGTGGTCCTTTTTGGTGACCACCCACATCGTCTGCATGATCGCGATCATCGGCGCAAGTCCGATGGTCAGCGGAACAAGGATGAAGTGGTAGACGGTAGTGATACCGAACTGCCACCTGGAGACGTCCAAAGTATCCATTGGCTACTCCGAGAGTAGGGCCCTGGGACAGGCTTCGGGGTTCGAGACGCGGGCAGTCGCTCGGCCCCTGCGGACACGGTACTGCTGTCCGGTTTGGACCGCAGGACTTTGCTACTACCAAATGTAGTAGAGACCTGTCGCGATTCCTATTCGCCTATCGCCCTGCTGAATCCGAATCAATTGCACGTTCAACCAATTCCGCGAATTCCCCGGAGACCTTCGGCTCTGGCAATGTGAGCCCGTCGAGTGTATGGACGCGTGCGGCCAGCGTGACGCTCGAAACCATCCACACTCCGTCGGCCGCAATCAAATCCGCAGGTCGGAGGGTTTCGTATCGGCAATCGAAGCGAGCACTGCCGGCAACGTCGAACAGGGCGCGCTGCGTAGTGCCCATCAAAATGCCCTGTGCGGGAGGCGGTGTGATCAAAGTCCTGTCCCGAACGATCACCACCGTCGAGCGTGGCCCCTCCAACACATTGCCCTCGGAACTGACGAAGATCACATCGTCAGCACCCAAATTCGCCGCATATCGAAGCGCTGCCATGTTGGTTGCGTACGACAACGTCTTCGCGCCCAGTAGCTGCCAGGGTGCCCGGGCAGAGAGATCGACAGAGAAACCTCGCTCGAGAGTCATCACCGACAACCCCGATTCGCGGACCTGTCTGACCCGATCGGCCACCGGACCGACCATCACGAAGGCTGTCGGCTTGTCACCGCTCTCACGGCCGCGGGTCAGAACAAGACGAAGAGCGCCTTCCTTCTCGGTCCCCCACTCCTCGGCAGCCATCTCGATCGCCAGACGCCAATCATCGAGAACGGGAGCGGGCAGACCGAGTGCCCGCGCGCTCAGAACCAGTCGACTCAGGTGTCCCTCGACCACCCGGGCGCGGCCGTCGCGTACCAACAGCGTCTCGAAGACTCCGTCGCCGCGCACCACCGCCAGGTCGTCGGCGTGCAGAAACGGTGCGTCAGCATCGAGCACCTCATGGTCGAGAGTCACCAATACGCGATCAGGCATGCCATCAACCCTAACGATCCGCCAAGCCGCCGGGGCCGCCCTGTAACCGCGATCCCGCCCACACTCCTAGACTGGTCTCGTGGTCGACAACGCTCTTGTGCCCAACAGCCCACTTCTGACTTCCCCCGGCGCGGTCACCGCACCGGACGGTTCGGCCGACATCGGTGTCGCGTGGCACTACGGCGATCCTCTCGGCGAACAGCGAACCGCGCAGCGCGCAGCAGTGGTGGTCGACCGCAGTCACAGATTCGTGATCGCCATTCCCGGCGACGAACGCCTCACGTGGCTGCACACGATTTCGAGCCAGCACATCGCCGCGCTCCCCGACGGCAAGAGTGCCGAGAACTTGAGCCTGGACGTCAACGGACGCGTCGAGCACCACTTCGTGCAGACGGACCTGGCAGGTGTCACCTGGATCGACACCGAGGCGAACCGCGGACCCGACCTTCTCTCCTTCTTGAAGAAGATGGTGTTCTGGTCCAAGGCCGAACCTCGAGACGGCAACGAACTCGCGGTCCTGAGCCTGATCGGACCCGAAGCGTCAACTGTCCTCGCCGCACTCGAGGTTCAGACACCCACCGAGGCCTACGACGCTCACGCCTTGGCCGACGGCGGATTTGTCCGCCGCATGCCGTGGCCTACCGAGAACTCTTTCGACCTTCTCGTCCCACGTGAGCAACTGGCAGCGTGGTGGACCAGGCTGACCGATTCCGGCGCCAAGCCCGCCGGCAGTTGGGCCTTCGAGGCACTGCGCGTCGAAGCGACGAGGCCTCGCCTCGGACTGGACACCGACGAACGGACCATCCCGCACGAGGTCCACTGGATCGGTGGGCCGGCCGAGCACGGCGCCGTCCACCTCGACAAGGGGTGCTACCGCGGTCAGGAAACCGTCGCCCGAGTTCACAATCTCGGCAAGCCCCCGCGCCATCTCGTCATGTTGCACCTCGACGGCAGCGCCGAAGCCGTCCCGGAACCGGGTGACCCGATCACGGCGGGCGGACGGGCCGTCGGACGCGTCGGGACCGTCGTCAATCATCACGAGCTCGGCCCCATCGCACTCGCTCTGATCAAGCGCAACATCCCGGTCGACACCGAACTGATGGCCGGCCCCAGCGCTGCGTCCATCGATCCGGATTCGATCGTGGCGGACGACGCACCCCAGGCCGGACGTGAGGCTGTCAACCGATTGCGCGGAAAGTGACGGGCATGGTCGACGCGGTCTGCGTCGTCCACACCGAACGTGACAGTGGCGTCAGGCGAGTCCCCCGTACCGCGATCGACAAGCGTCCCGTCGACGGCCGCGTCGCGGTCGGCCGACTCGGTCTGGGTGGCGACTACGTCTGCGACACCGAGTTCCACGGCGGCGCCTTCCAAGCTGTCTACGCGTATCAGCGCGACGAAGCGCAGCGCTGGTCGGACGAATTGGGCCGACCTCTCGGCCCCGGATGGTTCGGCGAGAATCTTCACATCAGCGGGATGCTCGTCACGGACGCCGTGATCGGCGAGCGTTGGCACATCACCGGAGCCGAGGCGTCGGACGTTCTCGAACTCGAGGTGACCGCGCCCCGCGTCCCGTGCGGCACCTTCGGCATCTGGGCCGCGGAAAAGGGCTGGGTCAAAAGATTCACCGAGCGGACCGACGTCGGCGCCTACCTTCGCGTCAACCGGACCGGCACGATCGCCGCGGGCGATTCGGTCACCCGAGTCCACGTACCGGATCACGGAGTGACTGTTCGAGAGGTCTTCGCCGGAACGGACCCTGAGCGGCTTCGACGGCTGCTCGCAGAACACACCGACCTTGCACCGAACGTCACCGCGCGCGTCCAGAGGTTCATCGAACACGCAGAAGCGCAGGTGCACTCGTGAGTATCGAATTGGTGGAAGTGGTCCGCTCCGGATTCCGCGAATGCGTGCATCGCGGATCGGCCGTCATTCTCGGCGCCGACGGCGAGGTCGTTGTCGGACTCGGGGAAATTCACACACCCATCTACCCGCGCTCGGCGAACAAGCCGCTGCAAGCCGTCGCTGCGCTTCGTAACGGCTTTGCACCCACCAGCCCGGAAGAGCTGGCCGTCGCGTCGTCCTCACATGCGGGCGAGGCCGATCACATCGAACTGGTCGCAGCGCTTCTCGCTCGCTACCAACTCGGTGTCGACCAGTTGCAGTGCCCCTCCGATCTGCCGGGCAACGAACTGGCCCGAGCCGAACTGATCGCAGCGGGCGAGCTTCCCAGCCCGATCTACATGACCTGCTCGGGCAAGCACTCCGCGATGCTCGCCACGTGCGTCGTGAACGACTGGCCGCTCGAGACGTACATGGAGCCGACTCATCCCCTCCAACTCGCGATCCAGGAGACGATCTTCGATCTCAGCGGCGAGGAAGAGCAGGAACTCGGCATCGACGGTTGTGGTCTCCCGATCGTGCCGCTCTCGCTCACGAACCTGGCTCGGGCATTCGGACGCCTGCCCTCGGCTGAGCCCGACTCACCCGAACGAGCTGTGGCCGACGCGGTCCGCGAGAACCCCTTCCTCGTCTCGGGCACCGGCCGCAACGATCAGCGCCTGATGTCCGCCGTGCCGGGTCTGTTCTCCAAGACCGGATACGACGGCATCTACGCCGGAGCGCTTCCCGACGGTTCCGCTTTCGCCCTCAAGATCGACGACGGTCACGAGCGGGCGCTCCTGCCCTTGGCGGCAGCTCTGCTCAAGCGGATGAACACCGAGTGGACCGAGGAGTTGGCGGCTCTCGCATCCGCTCCGGTCTTCGGCGGCGACGCCCGAGTGGGGACGATTCGCGCAATTCCCGGAAACTTCTGAGCAGTTCTCACAAAGTTCTGACGAGTTCTTTCAGCATCCTGGCAGCTCGCGGCCATAGTGAGAGCAATCAGACACGGCGGTGAGGCCTTCGTGGAAGCGGAAGCGACTTTTCCACGCTAGAGTGTGTGTCAGGAAACTTACACACTCAAACGGGGCCGCCAAATTCCCCAGGCCGCCCCGCGAAAGCGCGAGGGGGTCAGCCATGGGCCGCGGCCGGGCTAAGGCAAAGCAGACCAAGGTTGCACGCGAATTGAAATACAGCGTACCGACCACGGATTTCGACAGCCTGCAAAGAGAGCTCGCAGGTGGATCGACCAACTCGCATCGGAGCAGTGTCCGATCGGACCAGACTTCCGATAGGGAAG
This sequence comes from Rhodococcus sp. EPR-134, assembly GCF_001647205.1. NCBI lineage: Bacteria > Bacillati > Actinomycetota > Actinomycetes > Mycobacteriales > Nocardiaceae > Rhodococcus > Rhodococcus sp. EPR-134. Next base: position 242 of record NZ_LVCT01000805.1, on the reverse strand, counting down.
GGCATGCGCGAGAGGACGACTACGACGACTGGCGGCGTTGACCGCGCACTGCCACCGCGCAGACTGTGAAATGAGGAAGAGCTGATCGCTCTTCCTCATTTTTGCGTTCCATTTTCCGCCTCGCGCCTGCTTGTACGGACACACAAAACTGCCCCACCGGATCTCTCCGATGGGGCAGCTGACGTTGTGGTCTAGAAGCGCGGGTGGTCTCCGGCCAGGAACGCACGCTCTGCAGCGGCGTC
>NZ_LVCT01000804.1:0-14906 GCF_001647205.1 Rhodococcus sp. EPR-134 | reverse complement strand
CGACGCTCTCGTCTGCGGATGATTGTGCGTGCACTACGGACTGCGTCGACATAGATCTCCTCACCGGACCCCGGATCCGGCTGCTGGGCAACATGTTCGAAGCGAATCGGCGATCGGTATCGCCGATCGACTGTGACCATGGTAACCGCGATTCCTTACCGTTCCCTTAGATGCGAGCCCAGACGTGGTCGACGTCACCGCCGCCCGGCACTGTGACTCGAACCTGAACATCGGTCCAAAAGATCGATCGAATTGCTTTAAACCGCAATCATTTTGACTGACACACCTCCAGCGGCCGGCACACCTGAGCGCCGTCGGCGATAATGGTCGGGAGTGAACGCTCAACCGCAAACACAACGATGTGAAGGCAGGCACCATGTCCGATCAGTACGTCGCCGCGCAGGACCGCTACGAAGCCATGCCGTACCGCCGAACCGGTCGGAGCGGTCTCAAACTCCCGGCCATCTCGCTGGGCCTCTGGCACAACTTCGGCGACGACGTACCGATCGAGAACCAGCGCGCAGTTCTGCGGCGGGCATTCGATCTCGGAATCACCCACTTCGATCTTGCGAACAACTACGGACCCCCGTACGGAAGCGCCGAGACGAACTTCGGCAGGATCCTGCGTGAGGATTTCTCTTCGTACCGCGAGGAATTGGTCATCTCGTCCAAAGCCGGCTGGGACATGTGGCCCGGCCCCTACGGATTCGGTGGGTCCCGCAAGTATTTGCTGTCGTCCCTCGATCAGTCGCTCGGACGACTCGGCGTCGACTATGTCGACATCTTCTACAGCCATCGCCCTGACGCCGAAACTCCGATCGACGAGACCGCAGGCGCCCTGATCAGCGCTGTCCAGCAGGGCAAGGCCCTGTACGCGGGTATCAGTTCGTACTCGCCGGAGCGCACCCGTGAAATCGCCGCACTGCTCGCCGCTGCGGGGGTTCCGCTCTTGATCCACCAGCCGAGCTATTCGATGCTGAACCGCTGGATAGAGCAGGACCTGCTGTCGGCTGTCGACGATCTCGGCGTCGGCGTCATCGCGTTCTCACCACTCGCTCAAGGCATGCTCACCGATCGCTATCTGAACGGCGTCCCCGAGGATTCCCGTGCAGCTCAAGGTAAGTCACTGGATCCGTCGTGGTTGACCGACGATGCTCTCACCCACATCCGCGCGCTCAACGACATCGCGGCAGACCGCGGCCAGTCGCTGGCTCAGCTGGCACTGAGCTGGGCACTCCGCGATTCGCGGGTCACCTCGGTACTGATCGGTGCGTCCAGTGTCGCCCAACTCGAAGCCAACGTCGGCGCGCTCGACAATCTCGAATTCAGCGCAGCCGAACTGGCCTCCATAGATCAGCACGCCAAGGACAGCGGCATCAATCTGTGGGCAGAGGCCAGTTCGATCTGAGCGATCACCTGCGCTAGAGCTGAGGCAACTCCACGTTCACGTGCTCGCCCTCTTCGAATACCGCCGACGCCGGCCCGACGATCAAGGGATCCGGAGTACCGACAGCCCGGTGATCCTTGTTGGGATAGTCGAAGCTGGCGAGCACGTGACGCATCGCCTCGAGGCGAGCGCGCTTCTTGTCGTTGCTCTTGATCACCGTCCAGGGCGCATCCCCGGTATCGGTGTAGAAGAACATGGCTTCCTTGGCCTGGGTGTAGTCGTCCCACTTGTCGAGCGAAGCCAGATCGGTCGGTGAGAGCTTCCACTGACGCACCGGGTCCGTTCGGCGGGCCGCGAACCGCGCCAACTGCTCTTCGCGGCTGACCGAGAACCACAGCTTGTGCAGATGAATCCCGGAGTTGACGAGCATCCGCTCGAAGTCCGGGGTCTCTCTCATGAACTCGAGATACTGCGTCGGCGTGCAGTAACCCATCACTCGTTCGACGCCGGCGCGGTTGTACCAGGACCGGTCCATCATCACAATCTCGCCGCCGCTGGGTAGGTGTGCGACATAGCGTTGGAAATACCACTGCGTCCGCTCGATGTCGGTGGGCTTCTCGAGCGCGACCACGCGGGCTCCACGGGGATTGAGATGCTCGGTGAATCTCTTGATCGACCCGCCCTTACCGGCAGCATCGCGACCTTCGAAGATGATGAGCACCTTCTGACCGGTTTCCTTGACCCACAACTGCAGCTTGAGCAGCTCGATCTGCAGACGCCGCTTCTTCCGCTCGTACTCGCGGCGCGACATCTTCTTCTCGTAGGGGTAACCCTGCTTCCAGGCATCCGCGAACTCCGAAGGCTCCAGCACGCCGAGCTTGTGCTTGAGACTCGACAGCTCGTCGATCTCGGCCGCGTAATCCTCGGTGACGGAAATTCTGGTCGACGGGGTCGGCAGGTCAGGAACCCGACCGTCCACACCGCTGGCGTCGGGGCTCATGAATACGCACTCCCTGTCGTCGAAATGAACGAACGTCCGGAAAGTGAATTTTACGCGCCGAAGCCCTCTCCCGCGGGTCCGAAGAGAATGTTGCTTGGCATCGAGGAGGTAACGACAGGTCCGGCTTCCCAGTCGCCGAACCCTCACGCGGTACCTTGATCGAGGTAACTGAGACGGTCGGTAACCCCGAGAGAAGAGAGTTCTGGCGAGATGCGAGTAGACGGACGGGAGATCCCGGTAACGGGAAGCCTCCTGCCACCACTGCACCGCCGTACGAGCGACATCATGCGGGTTGCGATCGCTGCTGTGCTGCTCGGCGGCGTGATCGCGGGATCTCTGATCACTCGAAGTCAGTGGGACGCCCTCGAAACGTCGGTGTCCAACATCGTCGGTGTTCTCTCGCCGAGCCTGTCCGACACTGTGTACCTGCTCTACGGCATCGCAATTCTGGCGCTACCGTTCGCCATCCTGATCGGCCTGATCGTCGGGCGCCGGTGGAAGTTGCTGGCCGGATACGCCGCCGCCGGCCTGTGCGCCGGTGTCGCGCTGTCCTTCACCGGAACAGGCCTGGCGGCACCGAAATGGCACCTCGACGTGCCGGACCGACTCGACGCCACCTTCCTGTCTCAATTCCTCGACGATCCGCGATGGATCGCGATGCTCGCGGCGGTGCTCACCGTCTCGGGCCCGTGGCTTCCGAAGAAGTGGCGACGAGCCTGGTGGACGCTGCTTCTGCTCTTCGCTCCCATCCATCTGATCGTCAGCTCGATCGTTCCCGCACGATCGATGCTGGGTCTCGCCGTCGGTTACCTGATCGGCGCGGTGATCGTTCTCGCCGTCGGCACCCCTGCCCTCGAAGTGCCATTGGACTCGGCAGTACGCGTACTCGCGCGGCGCGGTTACCGCGTCACCGCATTTCGCGTCGTGAGTCCCTCGGGAATCGGGCCTCTTGTCATGTCCGCAGCCATCGACCAAGCACCGGACGACGAACCTTTCGACGAACTCGTCGTCGAGTTGTACGGACAGAACCAGCGAAGCAGCGGAGCAATTCGACAGACGTTCCGTTGGATCTCGTTCCGGAACCGTGAAACTCCGCCGCCCTACGGATCACTTCGTCGCGCCGTCGAACACCGAGCGCTCATGGGTATCGCGTTCGCCGACATCGGTCTGGCCAGTTCCAAGGCCGTCGCAATCTCGGTACTCGATCGCGGGTGGGAGATGTACGCGCGCCCGAGTCCTCGTGGCATCCCCCTTGCCGTCGCCGTCGAGAACCAGGCGGGCGAGGAAGAATCCACCAAACTGATCGACGCGCTGTGGCAAACACTGCATACCGCTCACGTGCACCAGATGGCGCACGGCGACCTGCGCGCTTCCGAAATTCGTGTCGAAGGCGGAACCATCCTCTTCGGCGGGTACGCGTACTCCGAATTCGGCGCCACCGAAGTTCAGATGCAGTCCGACAACGCACAACTTCTCTTCGCCACCGCATCATTGTTCGGGGTCGATGCAGCGGTGGACGCCGCGATTCGAGCGCAAGGCGCAGACACGATTCTCGCCGCCTCCGGCCGATTGACCACCGCTGCATTACCCAACCGAATTCGGCGGACGGTCACGGATTCCGCGAAACTGATGACCGAGATCCGAGACGAGGTCGGTGCCAAGAACGGGATCGAAAAGGTCGCTCCCGCACAGGTCACCCGATTCAGTCGCAACCAGCTGATCCAGCTCGTTCTGCTCATCGGTCTGGTCTACGTCGCCTACCCCTTCATCAGCCAGGTCCCCGCGTTCATCACCGAACTGAAGACGGCCAACTGGTGGTGGGCACTGCTCGGCCTCGGCGTCTCCGCACTGACGTACGTCGGCGCGGCAGCGGCCCTGTGGGCCTGTGCGTCGTCGATGGTCAGTTACCGCAACCTCTTGATCATGCAGGTGGCCAACACCTTTGCGGCGACGACAACTCCGGCCGGAGTCGGCGGGCTCGCGCTGAGCGTGCGGTTCCTGCAGAAGGGCGGGCTCGGTACCGTCCGCGCAACGGCCGCAGTCGCGCTGCAACAGACGGTTCAGGTGGTCACCCACGTCGGCTTGCTGATCTTCTTCTCGATCGTCGCCGGACGTGATACGAACCTCTCGCACTTCATCCCGGGATCCACTGTTCTGTACCTGGCGGGCGGCGTAGCGCTCGGAGTTCTCGGTGCATTCATGTTCATTCCGAAACTCCGTGGGTGGCTGCGCGACGATCTGCGTCCTCAGATCACCGAGGTGTTGGGTGAACTGAGCCAACTCGCGCGAAACCCGACCCGCTTCCTCATCATCGTGGGCGGCAGCGCCGCAACAACTCTCGGTGCCGCCCTGGCTCTGTGGGCGAGCGTCGAAGCATTCGGCGGCGGAACGACGTTCATCACCGTCACCATCGTTACGATGATCGGTGGGACGCTCGCCTCGGCGGCTCCGACACCGGGTGGCGTCGGAGCCGTCGAGGCCGCCCTCATCGGTGGTCTGTCCGCATTCGGACTGCCGGCAAGCATCGCGGTCCCGTCGGTCCTGCTCTACCGAGTGCTGACCTGCTGGCTCCCTGTGTTCTGCGGTTGGCCGACGCTGCGATGGCTGCAGAAGAACGACATGGTCTGAGCCGTTCCGCTACCTCTGGCGAACGACGTGAGCCTGCAGTGCTTCGCCGTCCTCGTCCACCCAGCCTTTGCTCTGGGCGTAGTCGACCATCGCGGCAACACCTTCGACGTCCGTGGTGCTCTCGCGAACGCGGGCTACCGAGATGAATGCACTACCACCGCTGACGTATCCGTAATCCTGAAGGCGCAAGAGTTCGTCCAGTTCGGCTTCGGAGATGTCGGCACTCACCTCGACGTGAAAGGCCTTCAGGTTGTCCACATCGTGGATGCTGACGCGGCCGTCGTCCACCAGTACATACATGGCTCTCCTTCCTAGAGCACTGACGTCGGTGCGTGCGTACCGAATACACGCCGGTGGTAGGTCAGTGGATTCGACTCGCGGTGCTCGACCTCGTCCACCGATCCTGTCACGATCTTGTGATCACCACCGTCCACGACGGCATCAACGGTGCACGCGATCCAGATGGATACGTCCGGCAGTCTCGGAACACCGAGATGCTCCGCCCACTCGACACCGTCGAACTTCGCACGGCCCTTCCTCGCAAAGGCAACCGCCAGTGAGCTTTGCGCGGTCCCGAGGACATTGATCGCGAACCTCCGCGTTCCTTCGATGAGGCCGAGAACTTCCGACTGTCGATCCAGAGCCACCGCGGTCATCGGCGGGTCCATCGACAACGACATGAATGCGCTGACCGTCGTGCCGTGCGGCCGGTCGCCGTCCATTGCCGTGACGACGGCGACCGGTGAGAACACGTGCGCCATGGCTTCTCGAAAACGCAACGCCCGGTTGCCCTGTGGGACATTCACGATGTCAGCCCTTGTCTGCCAACTCTTGTGCGTACTTCTTCGTCATGTGGTCGACGGCGTCGAGTTGCGCCTTTGCATGCCCTCCCCTGACAGCGCGCGCGTGAGCTGCCGCGTCGAGCGTCGCCTGCGCCTGCCCTTGGAAGTGCGGAAAGACCTCCTGCGCGAACAACTCTGCCGAACGTCGGGTGTCCTGCGGGTTCGCCCAATCGTGACCCATCTGCAGCATGCAGCCGAAACCACCGGACTGGTCCCACAGCCGTTGTACCTGACGTCTGGCCTGCTCCGGTGTGCCGATGACACCGATCCCGGCCTCGTTGATGAAGTCGATCATCTCGCTCAGACGCGCACCGGAGACCGCCATCTGAGGGAAGGCCGCGACGTGCTGGAAATAGTCGAACCACTCCTCGATGCCGTACTCGACCTGCTTGCGTGCTTCCGCCTCGGTTTCGGCGATGTGGAAAGGTCCGGCAAGAGACCACTGCCGACGATCCACCGTCGTCCCGTTGACCTCAGCGCGTTCCTCCATCACATTCCAGTGGTGCGCCAAGGCGTCGAAACCGTCGGCGGACAAGGTTGCTCCGATGGAGAGCAGACCGAGACCGTGCGTACCGGCCAGGCGAGGTCCTGTCGGGGAGGCCACTGCGGCCACGGTGATTTCGATGCCGTTCTCCGAGTACGGAGCGAGCTGCAGCTTGGCGTCGTACAGCTCGTGGGTTCGTGTCTTCGCGGAAACCGTCTCGCCACGAAGAAGGCGCACGACGATGTCGAGGTTCTCCTGCAACAACTCTCGGGTGTCCGTCGGGTTCAGACCGATCATCGCCGAGTCGGTGGGCAACGAACCGGGCCCGACTCCGAAGATGGTGCGCCCCTGAGTCAGGTGATCCAACTGCATGATTCGATCCGCTGCCCACAGCGGGTTGTGATACGACAACGACGTGACACCCGTGCCGAAACGAATCCGAGGTGCGCGCTGCGAGGCTGCAGCGATCATGATTTCCGGCGACGCGATGATCTCGCTTCCGGCAGAGTGATGCTCACCGAACCACGCCTCGTCGTAGCCCAACCGGTCGAGGTACTCGACCAGTTCGAGATCACGCTGCAGTGCGGCGGTGGGATTGCGTCCGGGGACGTGGAACGGTGCCATGAAATACCCGAAACGAAGCCTACTCATGAGTTCTCCTAGTGCTGTGGGCCAACTCCTGGCCGTGCACCGAAAACGCTATCCGTGCCGTGACCGCGGTCACAGTGCACGAAAGTGGACAATCTCAAGCGCGTTGATCGGCAAGTTTCTGCGCGTAGACCAACTTCACGAACTCGGCACGGTTGCGAACGCGCAGAAGAGCAAGGATGCGGCTTACATACTTCTTCACCGTGTCCGGACTCAGCGACAGGATCACCGCGATCTCGTCGTTGGTATGGCCGTCCGCCAACAACTCCGCGAGATCGATCTGCCGGGGCGTCAGCTTCTCTCGCCATCCCGGCTCGCGTTGCCCGGGCAGCGTCTGACACAACAGCGACAATTGCTTGCCCAGAATGCCCAAGCCCACGATGTCGCGCCCCGACAGATCCTTGCCTTCTGAATCGAAAATCCCCACCAGACCGTGACCGCCGTGGGCCAACTGGAGATGCATCACCGACGCGCTGTGAAGGCGTTTGCGATAGAGGAAATCTCGCAGGTACGTCGCCGACTGTGAAGGGACGTCGGCCAACTGAGTGTGCGTGATGGCGGGAGATGCCAACAGCGTTGCCCGCGATTGCGCCGTCGCAAAAACGTCGTCGAGGTACCAGTGCGCTTGGTACTCGTCGAGGATCGGCGTGATCCGCCCGGTCGTCACCGGATCCGGGTCGGCGAAAGCCGTCGTGAAGGTCGGGCCGGCAAGGAAGGTGGTGTTGGGACAGCGGTAGTGATCATGGAGCGCGACCATGAGGAGATCCTTGAGCTGATCGAGCGTTCTCGCGGCCGAGCAGTAGTCGAAGACAGCGAAGACACGGTCGTAGTCCGCAGCGGACAGAGCGACGTCACCGCTACCGTGCACGTCGACCACCTCACCCGAACTATGATCCAGATCACTCATCGGACAGCATATGCATTACTTCGAGAGAACGGACAACTTCGCCGCCTACCAGCACTGTTGATGCCGATAGCCGATACTGAGCTGTATGTCGGAACTCGGAAATGAACCAGACTCGAAGCAGAAGGCGGTGCTCGAGCGACACGCGTCATGGATCGAATTGTTCTTCGACCTCGTCGTGGTTGCCGGTATCGGTCAGCTGGCTCACCTGCTCCACGGTTCGCCGTCGTGGTCGGATGTCGCGCTCTACGCGTTGCTCTATCTCGCGTTCTGGACCGCGTGGGCGACGTTCACGATGTACGGCAACGTTGCCGGTGACCGTGTCCGGATCCCGAGCATGCTGATCGCCATGTTCGGACTGGCCGTCATGATGGCGGCCGTGGCCGGCATCCACGACAACCATGCGCTGGCCTTCGCTGTCGCCTACGTGGCCGTACGTCTGCTGGCGAGTCGGGTGTGGCACAACGGCCAGATAGTCGTGGACTGGCCGATCGCCCAGATGTCTCTCGGTGTGATCCCGTGGATCGTCTCGTTCTGGTTCGAGGGCGAAACTCGGTTCTGGCTCTGGACCGCCGGTGTGACCATCGACCTGCTGATCATGTTCGTCGTCTCCGGCAGCGCGATCATGGAAGACGCGCAGGAAAAGCTCGACCGCATCATCAAGGTTCGGGGGTTCAAGGACGACCGGATGCCCGAACTCGAAGCCCTGCACTCCGATCGGGCTCACCTTGCCGAGCGCTTGGGCCTGTACGTCATCATCGTGCTGGGCGAGGGTGTGATCCTCGTGATTTCTGCGGCCTCGAAGCTCACCTGGGACTCGACGGTGGTCAGCCTCGCAGTCGGATCGTTTGTCCTGCTCTCGGGCATGTGGGCTCTCTCGCTTCTCTACGGCCACGCCGGTGTTCCGCACCTGCAGGCCGAGAAGTTTCCCGCTCGCATCGACATGGCGCTGCACTGTTTCACCACCGGCGCTATCGCGGTTCTGGTCGCAGGGCTCGGAGCGGCAACCGAACACGGCGCGGAGCACACGCCCGCGAACCTGCGGTGGTTGTTGTGCGGAAGCATCGCAGTCTATTTCGGAATCAGCCTGGTGGCAGGGCTGTTCGCGCGATCGGACCGACGGTGGCTGCTCGGCTGGGCGCTCCCGTGCACCGCCATCCCCATCGTCATGGGCATCGTCGGCACGCACATGAGCGCCACGTGGATCATCTGGGTGCTGGTGGCCACCGTGACCTGGCAGAACGGCTACGAGTACGCGCAGGTGCGGCGTTCGCGCCGCTCTGCTGTGCGCCTTTATTAACCCCCCGCGGTTAATAAAGGCGCACAGCAGGGGCGGTTTTTACCCTCACCGCCGGGTCGAAGCGATAGGGCTGAGCCAACAGGATTCCGGCCAATCGCTTACGCAACCTCGACATCTCGGCCCGGACGGTCACCGTCTTGCGCGGATCGCCGAACAACTGTGAGGCGAGCTGCGCGGCCGTGAGGCCCTCGGGCGCCTGTGTCAGAGCCACGAGGATCTGCGAATGGCGCGGGCTGAGGTCGATACTCCAGCTCCCCATTGCCGAGGAGTACCGCAATTCCATCGCATTCGGATCTTGCACATCCAATTCGACTTCTGCACAAACCGTTCCGGACGCCGGATCCATCTGAGGGCGGACGAGCCAACCACCCGGAAGCGGCTCGCACATACATAGTCCGAGCGACGGGAGCCAATGCTCGCCGCTGCTCATCACTTTCGGCAGTGCGATTCTGTAGATCGGCGCCATCGAGTCCACCGCCGCGACCCAGCCACTGCGGTCCACGACCACTGTCGGCTGACTCGCACGAGCCAGCGTCGATGCCGAGATCATCCGGAGCTGATCCAATCCGATTCGATGCTTCTCCCGCAGTGCGGATTCCGCCAGCCTGGCCACACTGTCCACCAGAGCGAGAGTCGACGGGTGGACCGTGTCTGCTGCGCCGGCGACGTTCACGACGGCGATGGCCCGGCGACTACGCGGATCTCGAACCGTCGCCCCGGAGCAGGTCCACGGATGCTGCGAGCGCGAGTAGTGCTCGGCCGAGAACACCTGCACTGCCGAACCTGATGCCAAGGAAGTGCCGATCCCGTTGGTACCAACAGCTTCCTCGGTCCACGACGCACCCTCGATCATCCCGAGCCGTTCGGCCCGATCCAGCATTCGACTGGACCCGTGTCGCCAGAGGATACGTCCGTAGCGGTCCGCCACCACGATCAGATTCGCGTCGTCCGGGCCGACGAGTGGTGCCAGACCGTGCACCGCCTCGCCGAAGATCTCCGCCATGCCGGCTGCGCGTCTGCCTTCTTCGATCTCGGATTCGCGGCCCGTCTCGGTGATCGAGCACCGGTCCGGATCGAGTCCGAGCGCACGCAAACGCGACCACGAATTCGCGATGACGGAGCGCGGACGCGCAGGCGGCTTGCGTCCCGACATCGTTGCTTCGTACACGGATTCGAGAACACGTGCGTACTGCGCCGGGTCTTCACCACTGGCCAGGGCCGGTTCGAGTCGATTCGTTTCGCCGATCACACTCCAGTCCTATGTGACGGGGTCTTCGAAAGCGAGCGTTGCACCCGGTTGCAGAGTTGTTCGCGTGCGTGAACGAAAGGACGGCGTTCACGCACGCGAACGGTACTCACGCGTTGAGGGGTCTCCCCAGCGCCGAGAGCACAGACTCGTGCATTGCCTCCGAGAGCGTCGGATGAGCAAACACGACCTCGGCGAGATCCTCGCCGGTGGCTTCGAGGGATCGAGCGATCCCGAAACCCTGAATCTGCTCGGTCACATCCGGACCGACCATGTGCGCGCCGAGAAGTTCCCCGGTATCGGCGTCGAAGATCGTCTTGACGAAGCCTTCGGCCTCGCCGATCGCCAGTGCCTTGCCGTTCGCCTGCAGGTCGAAGTGTCCGACCCGCAGCGCGCGACCAGTACCGGCGCACTGCTTCTCCGTCAGACCCAGGCTCGCCACCTGTGGGCGGGCATACGTGCATCCCGGAACGTAGTCGCGATCGAGCGGATGAACGTCGGGCACGCCTGCCAACTTTTCGACGCACAGGACAGCTTCGTGGCTTGCCTTGTGCGCCAGACATGGAGCGCCCGCGACGTCACCGATCGCATAGATCCCGAAAGCGCTGGTACGGCACCACTGGTCGGTGACGATCGCACCGCGCTCGATCTCGACGCCCAGAGCCTCCAACCCCAGATCCTCGACGTTGCCGGTGATTCCGGCCGCCACCAACACCCGGTCCACGGTCAACGACTCGACACCGTCGCTCGTCTGCACATTCACCTGGACGGCGTCGTCGCCGACGGTCACCGCCGACACCGAGGCTCCGGTGTGAATCGTGATGCCACGCTTCTCGAACTGCTTGCGAACGAAGGCCGAGATCTCTTCGTCCTCGACCGGCATGATGTGTGGTGCCATCTCGACGATGGTCACCTCGGTTCCGAGATCGCGGTACAGGCTGGCGAATTCGACTCCGATCGCGCCGGACCCGATCACGAGCAGCGACTTCGGCAGTTCCTTCGGGACGAGCGCGTCGAAGTAGGTCCACACCCGATCACCGTCGGGGGCAACGCCGGGAATCGAACGCGGCCGGGCACCGGTTGCAATGACCACGTGGTCGGCTCGATACGTCTGTCCTCCCACGGATACGACGCCTTTGTCCACCAACTTCGCGGCGCCTGAGATGACGTCGACGCCGTTCTTCTTCATCAGATAGGCAACACCGCCGGACAACCTCTCCGAAACCCCTCGGCTGAACGACACCAACTTCGAGATGTCGAACTGGACAGACGCCGAACTGAATCCGTATGTGTCGAGTTCACTCAAGGTATGCGCGACGTCCGCGCCGTGCAGCATCGCCTTGGTGGGGATACAACCCCAGTTGAGGCAGATACCTCCGAGGCGATCACGTTCTACCAGCGCGACGCTCAACCCCAACTGGGCAGCCCGGATCGCCGCCACGTAACCACCGGGGCCGCCACCGATGACAAGAACGTCGTACTTATGCGACGTATTGTTTTCCACCACAGCCCCTTACACCAACATCAGCGCGGGAGAAGCGACAAAGCGCTGGAGCTCCCGAAGGAAGGTCGCACCCAGGGCTCCGTCGATAACCCGGTGATCGCACGAGAGGGTCACGGTCATCACGGTCCGGGCAGAAACACTGTCACCGACCACCACCGCGCGCTTCTCCCCCGCACCTACGGCAAGGATCGCTCCCTGGGGCGGATTGATGATCGCGTCGAATGCCTTGATCCCGAACATGCCGAGGTTGGACACCGTGAAGGTTCCGCCCTGGAATTCTTCGGGACGAAGTTTGCCGGTCTTCGCCTTGGTGGCCAACGAGAGCACCTCACCCGAGATGTCCGCCAACGACTTGGTATTCGCGCTACGCACGATGGGCGTGATCAGCCCGGTCGGAAGTGCAACTGCCACCGAGACATCCGCCGACGCGAATCGAAGAACCGATTCGTTCGCGGCATCGAACTGGACGTTCACGTCCGGCACCTTCATCAGTGCAGCGGCGCAAGCCTTCACGATGAAGTCGTTGACCGACAGCTTGACCGCCGGGACGGTCGAATTGATCTCCTTGCGCAGAGCGAGAAGCGCATCGAGCTCGAGGTCTGCGGTGAGCCGGAAATGGGGTGCCTGCTGCTTGGACGCCTGCAACCTACCGGCGATTGCCGATCGCATGGGGGTGAAAGGAATTGTGTCGTACTCGGGTTCGGCCGCAACAGATTCGGTCTCAGCCGCCGCCTCGGGCCGGAGCTGCGCGGAACGAGCGGCGTCGTGCACGTCGGCGACGCAGACGCGCCCCCGCGAACCCGTCGGACGACAGTCATGCAGGTTGACCCCCAGTGATCGGGCAGTTCTGCGTGCGACCGGGGTGGCAGGCACGGCACTGTCGTCGGCGGTCGATCGCAGCGGGAGGCCGGATCTCGCGGCCGGCACTACCGGCGCAACAGTGCCACCGGCGTCACGAATCGCGTCGTCGATGTCGCGGACACTGATCCGCCCGAGGGGACCGGTACCCACTACGGCGGCGAGATCGATTCCGAGCGATTCCGCACGTCGGAGTGCGCGAGGACTCGCAAACACATCGTCCTGCGTCGTGCCTTGCAGAACGCTCGGTACGACGGTGGAACCGGTTGGTACAGGTTTCGCTGCAAGAACCACCTTCGCAGCCGGTGTAGCCGCAGGTGTCACGGGAGCCGCCGGCGCAGCAGCTGGTGACGGTGCCGGCTCTTCCGCCGGCGCGGTTGCGCCGCGGGCGGCGAGGAACTGCTCGATCTCCGCATCCGTCGCGGACGCATCGGCGGATACACCGATCACGGCGCCGACGGGCAGAGTCTGCCCAGGCGTGCCGACGATCTTGCGGAGAACACCGTCGAACGGCGCCTCGAGCTCGTTGGTGATCTTGCTGGTCTCGATCTCACAGATCAACTGGCCCTTGGTGAACGAGTCACCTTCCCCGATGAGCCAGGCGTTGACCAACCCCTCCTCCATGGAGAGCCCCCATTTGGGGATGTCGATAGCTTTGATGTCAGCCATGATCAGGCTCTCACCAGCTTGCGAACCGACTCTTCGATGCGCGCCGCGTCAGGCAGCCAGGCAGTTTCGAGGGTTGGGGAGAACGGAACCGGCGTGTGCGGCGGCGTGATCAGTTCGATCGGCGCTTTCAGGTAGTTGAATCCCTTGGTGGCGATCAGCGCGGCTACGTCGTGCCCGAAACCGCAGCGGGCGGCGGATTCGTCGACGATCACGACCCTTCCAGTCGATGCGACGGATTCGAGGATGCCGTCCTCGTCCAATGGTGAGACGGTACGAGGATCGACAACCTCGACCGAAATACCCTCGGCGGCCAGCTTGTCTGCTACGTCGTTGGCGCGGTTCACCATTGCGGACAACGCGATGATCGTGACGTCGTCGCCCTGCCTGGTGTAGTTGGCGACGCCGAACGGAATCGCGTACGGCTCGTCCGGCACTTCGTCCTTGAGGTCGTAGAGAACCTTGTGCTCACAGAAGACGACGGGATCGTCGTCCCGGATGGCTTGGATGAAAAGGCCTTTGGCGTCGTAGGCATTGGACGGAGCGACTACCTTCAGACCAGGCACCGCCGCGAACACGTTGTACGGAGACTGAGAGTGCTGCGCAGCGGCGGAGAAGCCTGCGCCGATCATGCCTCGCACCACCAGCGGGGTTCTGGCCTTGCCACCGAACATGTAGCGGAACTTGGCAGCCTGGTTGTAGAGCGCGTCGTAGGAGACTCCGAAGAAGTCCATGAACATCAGCTCGGCGACCGGCCTCAGTCCGGTCAGTGCGGCTCCGGCAGCCATTCCGATGATCGCGGATTCGGTGATCGGGGTATCGATTACACGCTCCGATCCGAACTCCGTCCACAATCCCTTGGTGACACCCAGGACACCGCCAAATGCCTCGATCTTCTTCGTCTCCAGATCGGGATTGGTACCGGCATGCCCACCCCGTACGTCCTCACCGATGAGAACGACGCTCGGGTCGCGTTGCATTTCTTGGGCGATGGCCTCTTTGACGGCCTCGCGGTAGGTCTTCTTCGACACGTTCTCGGCTTCCACGCTTGTCATCTCGGGCTCCTCAGTACGACACGTAGACATCGGTCAGCAGATTCTCGACGGGTGGATACGCCGCGGCACGCGCCTTCGCTACCGCCTCGTCCACCAGCACTCGCGACTGCTCGTCCACCGCGTCCAGATCAGCGGTGCTGACCTTCTTCACATCCACGCTGCTACGGAAATTCTTGAGCGGATCCTTGGTTTCCCTTAGTTGCGCAACCTGTTCCGCCGTGCGGTACAGCTGCGCGTCACCCTCGAAGTGGCCGTGCCAACGGAATGCCGCCGCCTCGATCGTGGTGGGGCCACCGCCGGTCCTGGCGCGCTCCGATGCTTCCGCCATCGCGTCGTAGACCGCGAAGAAGTCGGTGCCGTCCACCTTGACGGCAGGCATTCCGA
>NZ_LVCT01000803.1:0-514 GCF_001647205.1 Rhodococcus sp. EPR-134 | reverse complement strand
CGGAAGATCCAGCACCACAGCCATGTTCATCGCCTCGAAGACGGTTCCCTGGTTGGATCCACCGTCTCCCGTGAACGACGCTGCGATGACACCGTTTCGAAGCGTCTTGCCACTCAGTGCAGCGCCGATCGCCAACGACGGGGCTCCGCCGACAATCGCGTTGGCGCCGAGCATTCCCACGGACAGGTCGGCGATGTGCATCGAGCCGCCCTTACCGCGACACAGGCCGTCGTCCTTGCCGAAGATCTCGGCCATCATGCCGTTCAGATCGCAGCCCTTGGCGATGCAGTGCCCGTGACCGCGGTGAGTGGATCCGATGTAGTCGGCGTCGCTCAGGTTCTCGCACACTCCCACCGCGATGGCTTCCTGGCCCGAGTAGAGGTGAATGAAGCCGGGGATGTCACCGGTTGCATTCTCTTCGTGCAGTCGATCCTCGAACGCACGGATGCGCGACATCTTCTCGTACGCCTTCAGCAATGCATCCCGGTCCAGCCCTGAATGAGGCTTGGCGCCG
>NZ_LVCT01000802.1:0-33521 GCF_001647205.1 Rhodococcus sp. EPR-134 | reverse complement strand
GAAAGAGTTGCGTGAGGTTGCCGGGAGTTGCGAAGGGTTGCAGCTGTTGACTTTCGAGCGTTGATTCAGGCGCCGCTCAGGCTGTCGCGTCTGATCTTGGCCAGCGCGCGGTGTTGGGCGAGTTCGACGGCGCTCGTTGTCGTTCTCAGTGACAGCGCCGTCTCGCGCACGTCGAAGCCGACAACGATGCGAGCTACCAAGACGTTGCGTTCTGCGGCCGACAGATCACCGAAGGGCAGAGTGAGTCGACTGGAGGCAGGTAGCGAATCGATTTCGCGACTGATCGCGTCGTACAGATGCGCGAGGAACGCTTCTCCGGCACGTCTACGTCGCCGAATGTCGGACAGGACGGATCGGCAGATACCGACGGCAATACGATCAGCGTCGAGCGGTCGCAGTTCGGCACGGCAGCGCCGCGTCACCAGAGGCACGATGCGTTGAAGGAGTTCTGCAATCGCGTCCCGATCCCCTCGGGACGCATCGTCGGCAACACTGTCGATCGAACGTCCACCTGCCCTGCTTGTCATTCCGATCTCCCCCTGGTTCGGCTCTTGGTCGAATTCCCGACTAATGCTCAGGTTTTGAAGTCGCTAGGGGCGTATCGGCTCGGGGCAGATCCCGGTTTGTTCCCCGATGATGTTGATCTCGGCGTTGGAACGAGGATCAGCGCCGTAGTTGATCTGGTCGGTGCACTTCTCGGGGGGCTCGACGGCATCGGGCGGGAGGGGCGCCGGGCACGAACCCATCCGCTCTCCGATGCTGTTGATCTCCGCATTCGAACGAGGGTCACCCACATAGTTGATCTGATCGGTGCACTTGGTCGACTCGGTAGCCGGACCAGGGGCCGCAGGGGCAGCCGCGCTGGTCGAGACCGGGGTCCAGGCCGGCGCAGCTCCGCCCGCCGGGACTCCGGGGGTGGATGCGTCCGTACCGCCGCCCACCGAGTTCGAGCCTTCGACTGTCTCCGAAGTGGTCGCTGCGGTCAGCGGCGGTGGGGTCGTAGACGCCGCAACCACCGATGTAGTCGTCGGTTCGTCTCCTGGAGCGCTGTTGTCATCACTCGAACACCCTGTCATCGCGCACACCACCCCGATCGTCAGTACGGCGAGCAGCACTCGCAGACGCCGAGTCTTGTTGGTCAGCAATACTTCAGGCATTTGCTCTCACACTCCTCGATACGCGGATCAGCTCGTTCCGCCCAAGCGGTGAACACCGACGTGACTCACTCTAGGAGCCTGATTCCATCGGTTTCGTAACAGAATTCCGTCGGTCGCGTACCAACTCTCGACGGTCCTGACATTCATACGATTACGTAACGGTGGGTGGCAAAACTCCGATATCGAGATCACCTGTGATCGTATGAAAACGCACATGCCGATGAGAGGGTTCGCAGCGGCCGGGGAGGGGAACGTGTTGTATCGGAGTGACATCTGCGGCGGTCGATCAGACCGTACACGCAGCCTGTTCGGTACAGCGCTCGCGGCAGCAACCCTCGGAGCGTCCGTGATCACCGGCTGCGCGTCCACCCAGGGCGTTGTGATCGAAGGCGATGTCGCTTCCACCGGGTTGCCCGTCACACAACCTGCAGACCTGGCCAGACGGGTTGCCGAAAACTCGAGGTTGGGCCGGGCGCTCCTCGACGATCCTGGGGTGTCCGAGGGAGTGAAGACAGAACTTCGGTCGTGCCCTGACTGGTATCCGATCTCGGTCGGGTCCATCCTTCTCGATCCAGGCGCACCGCGTATCGTGCCGGAGACCGAACTCGTCGTCATGAATGTGTATCCGTGCCAACCGGCCCACCAACCCGGGACCGGAGTGTCGATTTCGGTCAACCTTGCCGGCTACGTCTACCGCAGCGGCAAGGCCGGTTCGAGTGAAGACGATCCCGAACTGGGTGAGCGCCTGTTCTCCGTCGAAGAGCGCGGAAAGTTCATCGTCAGCGGTCAACGCGCCGCGAGTTTGTCTGTCCTGGAAACGGATCCGCGGCCACCGGAGTTCGAATGTTGCCCCCGTCCACCGCTTCGGACCGAGTTCCACTGGGATGGAATGGAGTTCATCCGTGATTGATCGCCGTCGCCGCGCAATGCTCGCCGGTGTTTGCCTGCCGGTCGCGTTTGCTCTCGCCTCCTGTTCCACCGAGCCTGAATCAGAACCCACTCCGAATATCGCAGCATCACTCGACCCCTCGGATCTCTCACAGGGCTTGAGCATCGATCCTGTTGCCCTCCTCAGAGCAGACCCGGAAGTGTCCGATGCGGTCAAGGACAGTCTCCGACTGTGCGGTGATGCGAACTTCCCCTTCGAAATCCGGTATTCCCCCGTGACAGGCGCCGTTTGGCAAGATGCCGTCGTCAATGTCTTCACCTGCGAGTCTGTCGGCATCTGGGGACGACCGGCCCCACCGGTCAGCTTCATGGTCGCCGGATTCGTCTACCAGATCGACGAATCGGGCGCTCACAAAGTCTTCGGAGTGCAAGACCCAGGACGCTACGTCGTCGGCTCAACCGGAGGATTGTCGGTCATGGTCGACCTGTGCAAAGACCCCGGCATTCCGGAGTTCTGTCAATCGTCGACTGCATACAAGTGGACCGGTGAAGGGTTTGAGAGTGTTCCGTTCCCATGAAAGCGAAGGCCGATGACCGATCCGTTGATTTTGCTGGTCGAAGACGACGCTGTCATACGCGAAGCAACGCAATTGAATCTCGAACGCAACGGGTTTCGGGTGATCACCGCATCGGGTGGGTTGACCGGAATGGATATGGCGGTCGACGCCAAGCCGGATATCGCCGTCCTCGACGTGATGCTTCCCGACCTGAACGGAATCAGCCTGTGCCGACGCATTCGTGAGGAACTGTCGGTGCCGGTCATCATGCTGTCCGCGCGCGACGACCCGGTCGACATCGTTCTCGGATTGGAAGCCGGTGCCGACGACTACGTCACCAAGCCCTTCGACAGCGGTGTCCTGGTGGCCCGTATCCGAAGTGTGCTCCGGCGGGTCGAATCCCATTCCGGTACGGAGAAAGACATCGTGACTCTCGGCGATCTGGAGATCGATCGCGAGTTGGTGACCGTCACGCGTTCGGGCGCCGAAGTGGCTCTCACGCCCACCGAAATGAAGCTGCTCCTGGTCATGGTGAGTGTGCCGCGCAAAGTCTGGTCTCGCTCCGAACTGCTCTCGGACGTCTGGGATTACGACTGGGGCGGCGATACGCGCATCGTCGACGTTCACGTTCAGCGATTGCGCACGAAGATCGGCTCCGAACAGATCCGGACCGTCCGGGGGTTCGGCTACACGATGGACAACCATCGGTGAGATCGCGGGATCTCGCCGCCAAGCTCCCGTCCACCGGGAGGCGGTTGTCGTTTCAGTGGAAGATCGCGGCGGCCATCACGTTCGTGATCGCCGTCGCCTCGATCACGCTCAGTACCGTGATGCATCAAACCTTTTCACACAACCAAGAGGATGCAGCGCGGGCGGCAGCTGATCGCAATCTCCAACTGGTGCTGCAGGACGAAACGGGCAGCATGCGTGCGCTGTTCCGCGCCACCACAGATGGTCTCGACGTTCCGGAAGAGTTGCGTCAGGCCGTGGCGGGCGGCAAACGTGCCACCTACCTTGTCGACAGCGGGGACCAGCCATTTGTCTGGGCCGCTGCCGACGTCAACACTCAGGTGGTGGCGATTCGCGTCCCGTACACCGCGCAGCGGGAATCGATCGCCAGCGTCGATCGGACACTTCGCAACGCCACCATCGCAGTGATCGCAGCGGGTGCCGTCCTGGGTGTGCTGCTTGGACTCGCGATGTCGTATCGATTGCGCTCGGCCGCCCGTGCGGCTCGCAAAGTGTCTACCGGAGCGGACATCCGCGTCCGCTCGGTCACCTGGTCGCTTTTCGACGACGAGATCACCGAGCTGGCGGATGCGGTCGACGCGATGTCCGATGCTCTACGGGGACAATTGGACGCCGAGAAGCGCGTGACAGCCAACATCGCGCATGATCTCAGAACACCCATCTCCGGACTGGTCGGCGCCGCAGAGCTCCTGCCACCCGGTAGGCCAACCGAATTGGTGCGCGACGGCGTCCACAAACTCAGGAGGCTCGCCGAGGACGTCATCGAAGTGGCACGCCTCGACACCACCTCCGAGCAGGCAGACATCCAATCGGTGGAACTGGCGCCGGTGGTGCGTCACGCGATTTCCACCACAGGAGTCGAGTGTGAAGTGAGTGTTCACGGCACCCCCGTGTCGTACACCGACGCGCGCAGACTGGAGCGGATCATCGCCAACCTGATCTTGAATGCTCGCAATCACGGAAAGTCGCCGATCAATGTCCACGTCGACCACTCCCGCATCACGGTCCGAGATCGGGGCGTCGGGTTCACTGAAGAGTGGCTTCGCCAGGGGCCGAAGAGATTTCAGACCAACTCCGTCGAACGCGGCCCGAACTCAGGCCTGGGCCTCGGCTTGACGATCGTAGTGGGACAAGCGGCGGTCATCGGCGCTCGTATCGACTTCGCGAACCATCCGAACGAGGGCGCGGTTGTGACGATCGACCTCCCTGAATGTTCGGCAGACGAGTTCGATTGACATCGAGGCAGTTCGGTCGATCGGCCGGGACACAGCGTCCCGGCCGATCATTGGCGTCCCGGACTCAAACCTGTCCGACAGTGACTCCGGTGCGAACGTCCGGTGCACCGAGGCGCGCCGCATCAGCTGTGAGGTCATCGGGCTGCTCCTGAGATTCCCGCTCGGCTGCGACGCGCAACCGGTAGTGCTCGATCTCCTCGGCAATGTGCTCGGGAGTCCAACCGAGCACCGGCGCAACCAGTTCCGCCACTTCGGCAGCTGCCGCATCGCCGCGATCGGTAACCTCGATGGAGATGCGGGTACGACGGGTGAGGATGTCGTCGAGATGCTGTGCACCCTCGTGACTCGCGGCGTAGTGAATCTCCGCCTTGAGGTACTCAGGGGCGGAGTCCAACGGCTGCCCCAGTTCAGGCCTCGCCTCGATGAGTTCGAACAACTCGTCAGCCAAAGTGCCGTACCGCCCGAGTAGGTGCTCGATGGTCGAAACGTGGAGCCCGGTGCGCTCAGCGGTGAGATGCCGATTGTTGTGCGCGGCAAAATAACCGTCGGCACCCACCAGTTGGATACGCTCGGTGCAGGACTTCGGCACCTTCTGTTCCAATCCGTGTACCGCGGAATCGACTGCGTCCTTGGCCATCACGCGGTAGGTCGTGTACTTGCCACCGGCGCCCACCGTCAACCCTCGAACCGGACTCGACACCGCGTGCTCACGCGAGAGAGTGCTGGTCGAGTCCGATTCGCCGAACAACAACGGACGCAGTCCCGCGTACACACCGACGACGTCCTCGTGCGTCAACTCGTCCTGGAGCAGCTTGTTGACATGTCCGAGGATGTAGTCGATATCGCTTCGGCTCGCTGCCGGATGCGCGAGGTCGAGGTTCCAGTCGGTGTCCGTCGTACCGATGATCCAGTGGCTTCCCCACGGGATCACGAACAGCAGACTCTTCTCGGTCCGCGTGATGATTCCGGTAGAGGAGTTGATGCGGTTTCGCGGGACGACCAGGTGCACACCTTTCGAAGCGCGAACCTGGAATTGCCCTCGCCCACCGACCATTTCCTGGATCTCGTCGGTCCAGACCCCGGCGGCGTTGATGACCTGACGAGCACGGATCTCGAACGCGCGACCCGTTTCCAGATCCACGGCCTTCACCCCGACTACGCGGTCCTCCTCACGGAGAAAGCCGATTACGCGGGTGCTGTTGACGCACAGCGCGCCGTATTCGGCTGCTGTGCGCGCCAGCATCATCGTGTGGCGGGCGTCATCTACCTGACCCTCGTAGAACTTGACCGAACCCCGGATAGCAGAGCGCTTTCCGGAAGGGAACGATTCGAGAGTCTTCTTCTTGCCCACATGCTTGTGGTGTGAGGGAACCCCGCGGCCTGCGCCCATCACGTCGTAGACGCCGATGCCCAGACCGACGTACGGCCGGTCGATCAACTTCTCGAGTGGGTAGATGAACGGCACCGGCTTCGCGAGATGCGGGCACAGCGAATTCAGAACCAGCGACCGCTCACGCAGTGCCTCGAACACGAGCGCAAAATTGAACTGCTCGAGGTAACGCAGTCCGCCGTGGAACAGCTTGCTCGACCTGCTCGAGGTTCCGGACGCGAAGTCGCGAGCCTCCACCAAGCCCACCTTCAGACCGCGAGTTGCGGCGTCGAGCGCGCTACCCGCTCCGACCACGCCACCGCCGATAACGAGGACGTCGAGTTCGGTTTCTTCCAACTTCTTCAGCGACTCCGCCCGCGAGGACGGACTCAATGCTTGTGCTGTGCTCATGAAAACTGTTCCTTCACTTGAAAATAGGTAGAAATGGGGGCGCCGCGATCAGTCTGCGTCGACCCAGTCGAGTGTCCGAGTGACGGCTTTCTGCCAGCCTGCATACAGGCGCTCACGCTCGGCCGAATCCATCGACGGCGTCCAGCTCTTGTCCTTCGCCCAGTTGCTGCGAATGTCGTCCTCGCTCTCCCAGTACCCGACCGCGAGACCAGCGGCGTACGCAGCGCCCAATGCCGTGGTCTCCGCAACGACAGGGCGGATCACCTCGACGTCGAGCAGATCGGCCTGGAATTGCATGAGGAGTTCGTTCGCGACCATTCCGCCGTCGACCTTGAGAACCTTCAAGTCGACACCCGAGTCGAGGTTCATCGCCTCGATCACCTCACGACTCTGGTACGCAGTCGCTTCGAGCACCGCCCGGGCAAGGTGCCCCTTGTTCACGAACCTTGTCAGACCGACGATCGCACCGCGTGCATCCGCGCGCCAATGCGGTGCAAACAGGCCCGAGAACGCGGGCACGAAGTACGCGCCACCGTTGTCGTCCACAGAGCGCGCGTTCACCTCGATGTCGGCCGCGTTGTCGATCATGCCGAGGTTGTCCCGAAGCCACTGGACCAGCGAACCGGTCACGGCGATCGATCCTTCCAGTGCGTAAACCGTTGGCTGCTCACCGATCTTGTAACAGACCGTCGTCAACAAGCCGTTCTTGCTCATCACCTTTTCGGTGCCGGTGTTGAGGAGCACGAAGTTGCCGGTTCCGTAGGTGTTCTTCGCTTCTCCGGGCGAGAGGCAGGCCTGACCGAAAGTCGCTGCTTGCTGATCGCCGAGGATTCCGGCGATCGGCACGCCGGACAACGTTCCGCGTTCGCGCACGAATCCGAAAGTTTCGGACGAGCTGCGAATCTCGGGGAGCATCGATTCGGGGATGCCCATGTCGGCGCAGATCGCCGAATCCCAAGCGAGAGTGTCGAGATCCATCAACAGAGTGCGCGACGCGTTGGTGGGGTCGGTAGCGTGCACTCCGCCGTCGACGCCGCCGGTCATGTTCCACAGCACCCAGGTGTCCATCGTGCCGAAGCACAACTCGCCTGCTTCGGCCTTCTCACGCGCGCCCTCGACGTTGTCGAGAATCCACTTGACCTTGGGGCCCGAAAAGTACGTGGCCAACGGCAATCCGGTGACTTCGGTGTACTTCCTGGGGCCGTCTTCGCCGGCGAGTGCAGTACAGATTCGATCGGTGCGTGTGTCCTGCCAGACGATGGCGTTGTAAACGGGCTTTCCGGTTGCTCGTTCCCAGACCACTGCCGTCTCACGCTGATTGGTGATGCCGACGGATGCGATGTCGGCCGCGGTCAGATCTGCGTTGGCCAAGGCGCCCGCGGTGACGTTGCGGACGTTGTCCCAAATTTCGATCGGATCGTGTTCGACCCAGCCTGCCTGCGGAAAGATCTGTGTGTGCTCGTGCTGTTCGACAGCGACTACGTGCCCACTGTGATCGAAGATCATGCATCGCGTGGAGGTGGTTCCCTGGTCTATCGCGGCTACGAACTGCGCCATCGTGCTACCCCTTTGGTGTCGAAGAAAGTGCGAAAGATTTACTGTCAGAGATGATGATTCGCCGTCAGGCCGGTATCGTGGCCGGCTCCTCGGCTGCCTTCTCCACCGACTCGTCAGGCAGGAATCGACCAATCAGCTTGTCGTAGAGGAACACCCCGATCGGAGCGCCGATCAGCGGCCCCACGATGGGCACCCAGAAATACAGGCTCCCGTACTGATCTCGCCAGGCGCTGCCGTAACCGGTGAGATACGACGCCAGCCGCGGACCGAAGTCACGGGCCGGATTGATGGCGTAACCCGCGTTGGTCGCCCATGCGAATCCGATTGCCACCACGATCAAACCGACGACGAAGGGCGCAAGATTCGCGAGCGGCGGAGTTCCCCGAGTATCGGTCACCGCAACGATGAGGAACAACAGGATCGCCGTGCCGATGATCTGATCTATCAGCGCTGATCCCAGACTGACCGGGAGCGTTCCGTTTCCGGGCATCGTCGAGAAGATCGTCTGAGTCGCCGTTGTGTGTCCGGGATCGATGGCATTGAGCATGTCGTTGTAATTCCACCGGACGATCAGGGCCGCGACAAAGGCTCCAGCGGTCTGCGCCAGCGTGTAGGGCAGGACCTTGCGCCAGGAGAATCCCCGGAAGATCGCAAAGGCGAAGGTCACTGCGGGGTTCAGATGAGCACCCGTCACCCGGCCTGCGACATAGATGCCGAACATGACGCCGAGTCCCCAGGCCCACGCGATACTGTCGTGTCCGCCGAGACCCCCACCGCTCCCGCCGGACACAACCTGCGCCACAACTCCGACGCCGAACAAGATCAAGATCATCGTTCCGGCGAACTCGGCTGCCAACTCGCCTGGAAGCCCTAATCGCTTGGCTTTCTCCATCCCCACCCTCACTTCGTTGTGATGCATGTCATAGTTTGGTTTGCTGCACCCGTAGCGTAAGGCCGTTTGCACATTCACGCATAGCTCGTGCACATATGTGCAAATGGCCCATTTGCGCACCGTAACGCGGGTAACAGACACACTTCTGGGACTTTGCGTGATCGAGCGCTTCGGCCTGGGCCTACTCGGATAAGATTCGGTTCAATGCTCTTGCACGTACGTGCAGACAGGACGAACCCATGGAAACTCCCACTTCGGACTCCGCTACCTCCGATCCGGCGGACCCGCGCATCGCCGACGCAGTTCAGGCCGCACGCCTCTACTACTTCCAGGACCAGACCATGGCTGCCATCGGCCGCGACATGGGGGTGTCCCGATCCACCGTCTCCCGATTGATCACCTACGCGCGCACCTCGGGTCTCGTCGAGATCAAGATCAGCACCCCGCACGGCCAGGCTCCTCGCATCGAACGCGAGTTCTCGGAACGGTACGGAGTGCGCGCCCACGTGGTGACCGTGCCGGAACTGGTGGGAGATCTCGAGCGACTCGAAAAGGTCGCAACCTTTGCCGGACGCCTGCTGGCGTCGTTCTTCGACAGCGACATGGTGATGGGGATCGCCTGGGGAACCACACTCAGTGAAGTCAGCAAGCACCTTGCCCCCAAACGCACGTACAACTCGTACGTCGTGCAACTCAACGGCGCTGCGAATACTCGCACCACCGGAATCTCTTACGCCAGCGACATCATCAGAACCATCGCCGACGCCTACGGTGCTCTGCCACAAGGATTTCCGGTGCCTGCCTTCTTCGACTACCCGGAAACTCGGGAGCAACTGTGGCGCGAACGAAGCATCAAACGCGTCTTGGACATGCAGAAGCGAATGGACCTGGCAGTCTTCAGCATCGGCGTACCAGGCGGCAACGTACCGAGTCACGTCTACACCGCCGGATACCTCGAACCCGATGAAGCAGAAGCACTTCGACGCGACGGAGTGGTCGGCGACATCGCAACCGTCTTCTTCCGGTCGGACGGGAGCTACCGCGGAATCGAACTCAACGAGCGCGCGAGCGGCCCGCGACTGGACCTTTTCGAGAAGGTCGCCAGGCGCGTGTGCATCGTCGCCGGAACAGCAAAACTGCCGGCCCTGGAGGGAGCACTACGGGGCGGGCTGATCACCGATCTGATCATCGACGACGTCAGCGCCACTGCGCTGGTGTCCTGACCGCTGCAGCACCAGCTTCTCGATTCCGTCGAGAAGTAAGCCAAGCGAGAAACTGAAATCGAAGGCATCGTCGCCGGCGGCCTCACCCTCCGGGCTGCCGTCCTCGAAGCCGCCTTCCTCGATTGCGGCACTCAGGTAGGGGAATCCCTCCCGATTGATGACACGAGCAATGAGAGCGCCGTATGCGACGTCGTCGTCTGCCGACTGCGCTGAACGAGAAGCCAGGTCAGCCGAGAATCGAGCGCGGCCGATGACGAACAACGACACGTTGGTCACCACCTGGAACTTCGACGCGGCGCTCAGGGCGACCCCGTCGAGGGCGCTCAGACCCGCGTCGAGCCACGCCATGTTGTTGGGCCCGGTCGGTGGAGCCGTGATGGGCAGCTTGAGCCACCACGGTCGACTCAGCATCGTGGCGTACTCCTGATTCGCCCACGCCTCGAGCTTGACACGCCAGGTCACGCCGTCGGGAATTACCGGCGGCGGCCCGATCACCCGATCCGAAATCAGTTCGATCAGTTCGTCTTTGCTTGCCACGTAGCGGTAGAGCGACATGGTCGTGAACCCGAGCGCTTTGGCCACGCGGCCCATCGACAGAGCGGTGACGCCTTCTGCGTCGGCCAATTCGATCGCGGTGTCGAGAATTTGCTCGAGACTGAGCCCCTTCTTCGGACCCCGCGTTCCCGGCTGGTCCAGTCCCCAGGCCAGTTCAACTGCTCTCGGTAGCGCTCCGCGATCCATAAGCTCCCACTCTTCACTCTTGCCATCATCCTAGAACTGTGTACGCTATAAACACGAGTTTATGATATACACAGTTCTTAATTGGAGGTCTCGATGTCAGGAACGATCCCCGCAATCTCGGTCCGCGGACTCCGTAAGCGCTACGGCGATCAACAGGTACTGGCTGGACTCGACCTGTCGGTCCCGGCCGGATCGGTGTACGCCCTCCTCGGCGCGAACGGCGCCGGAAAGACCACGGCCGTAAGAATTCTCACCACCCTCATCCCCTTCGACGGAGGTGAGGTCACGGTCGCGGGGCATTCACTGCCCGGAGATCCACAGGACGTTCGGCGACGCATCAGCGTGACCGGGCAGTACGCAGCCGTCGACACCTTGCTGACCGGATTCGAGAACCTCACCCTACTGGGCGAACTGAATCACCTGGGCCGGAAGAACTCCCGTCGCCGTGCCGAGGAATTGCTCGACCAGTTCGTTTTGACGGACTTCGGCGACAAACGCGCCGGCAACTACTCGGGCGGCATGCTCAGACGACTCGACATCGCAATGAGCCTCGTCGCCCGACCGGACGTCGTCTTTCTCGACGAACCCACCACCGGCCTGGACCCGCGAAGCCGCCACGACATGTGGTCGATCGTTCGAGGACTCACAGCGTCAGGCGTCACCATCTTCCTCACCACCCAATACCTCGACGAGGCAGACGAATTGGCCGATACGGTCGGCGTGCTGAGCGGTGGCCGCATCGTCGCCGAGGGAACACCGGACGAACTCAAACGCCTTGTTCCCGGCGGCCACGTCGCACTGCAATTCGAGAACCTGGCCCAACTCGAACTCGCCGCGGCGTCACTGCCGCAGGCGCATTCGAATGCCGAGACCTTGACCCTGCACATCCCTTCCGACGGGGCAGTTCCGTCGATCAAAGCGATCCTCGACTCGATCGACGATCCGTCGATCACCGTCGAGAAGTTCTCCGTTCACACTCCGGATCTGGACGACGTGTTCTTCGCGCTCACCGGATCAGGCCAACCCGAGATTGCGAGCGTTCGATGACCTCCACCATTGCAATCGATTCCGCGGTGATGCTCCGCCGGAATCTCAAACACGTTCTGCGCAGTCCGGATTCGATGATCACCGCGATAGCCCTTCCGGTCATGCTCATGCTGCTGTTCGTCTACGTCTTCGGCGGCGCCATCAACACCGGTAGCGACTACATCGACTACGTAGTGCCCGGAATCATCCTTCTGTGCGCCGGTTTCGGCGCCTCGACCACCGCGGTCAGCGTCTCGAGCGACATGAAGGACGGGATCATCGACCGTTTCCGGACCTTGGCGATCTCTCCGTCGTCGGTCCTGACCGGTCATGTACTGGCCAGCGTCGTCCGCAACGTCCTGACTACGGCGATCGTGGTCGTGGTTGCGCTGATCATGGGATTTCGCCCGACCAGCGATCCGTTGCGCTGGCTCGGCGTCGCCGCTGCGATCGTCGCCTTCGTCTTTGCCATGTCGTACCTCTCGACAGCTTTGGGACTCTTGGCCCAGAACCCGGAGGCTGCAAGCGGATTCACCTTCGCCATCATGTTCCTGCCCTACGTCAGCACTGCTTTCGTTCCGGCTGAGACCATGCCGTCCTGGCTGCAGGGGTTTGCCCGGCACCAACCGGTGACTCCGATCATCGAGACTGTGCGCGGACTCCTGATGGGCACGCCGATCGGGAACAGCGCGGCCATCGCCCTCGCGTGGTGCCTGGGCATCGCCGCCGTGGGATTCGTGTGGTCCAACTGGCTCTACCGACGAAAGACCGCGAGCTGACCACACAAGAAAGCCCCACACCTGACGGTGCGGGGCTGCTTGTGCTGTGCGCCTTTATTAACCGCGGGGGGTTAATAAAGGCGCACAGTGGATTACTTGGCGTCCAGCAGATCGATCACGAAGACCAAGGTCTTGCCGGAAAGCTGGTGCCCTGCACCGGCGGGGCCGTATGCCAGCTCCGGCGGAATGGTGAGCTGACGGCGTCCGCCGACCTTCATGCCCGGGATGCCGTCCTGCCAGCCCTTGATCAGGCCACGAAGCGGGAACTGAATGGACTCGCCACGGCTCCAGGAAGAGTCGAACTCTTCGCCGGACTCGAACTCGACACCGACGTAGTGAACGTCGACGGTGCCACCGGGAACGGCTTCGGCGCCTTCTCCGACAACCAGATCCTTGATGACCAGATCGGTCGGCGCGGGGCCTTCCTGGAACTCGATTACGGGCTTGCTACTCATGGGTCCTCCTCGTTGAGGCGAAATGTTGGGTACAGAAGACTAGCGGGTGGTGATATCGCTAGGTCACGCGTCAGCGGGACGTGATGTCTCTGTAGTCACGCTCGGTGTAGCCGGTGTATATCTGGCGCGGGCGGCCGATCTTCGTAGCCGGATCCTCGTGCATTTCACGCCAGTGCGCAATCCAGCCGGGCAGACGGCCCATGGCGAACAGCACCGTGAACATGCGCGGCGGGAAGCCCATCGCGCGGTAGATGAGGCCGGTGTAGAAGTCGACGTTCGGGTAGAGCTTGCGCTCGATGAAGTAGTCGTCCGTGAGGGCGGCCTCTTCGAGTTGCATTGCGATGTTGAGCAGTTCGTCGTCGCCGCCGAGCTTGGCGAGGATGGTGTGCGCGGTTTCGCGGACCAGCGCAGCGCGCGGATCGTAGTTGCGGTAGACGCGGTGCCCGAAGCCCATGAGCTTCACGCCGTCTTCCTTGTTCTTGACCTTGCGGACGAACTCGGCTGCGGTGCTGCCGCTGGCCTTGATCTCGTCGAGCATCTCGAGCACTGCCTGGTTGGCGCCGCCGTGCAGCGGGCCCCACAGTGCGTTGATGCCGGCAGAGACGGAGGTGAACAGGTTGGCGTCCGACGAGCCGACCATACGCACGGTCGACGTGGAGCAGTTCTGCTCGTGGTCGGCGTGCAGGATCAGCAGCATGTCGAGTGCCTTGGCGACCTCGGGATCACCCTGGTACGGCTCGGCGGGGAAGCCGAACGTCATACGCATGAAGTTCTCGACCAGGTTCAACGAGTTGTCCGGGTACAGGAACGGCTGTCCGACGGACTTCTTGTACGCGTACGCAGCGATGGTCGGCAGCTTCGCGAGAAGACGGATGGTGGACAGTTCCACCTGCTCCGGATCCTCGGGATCGAGCGAATCCTGGTAGTACGCCGACAATGCGTTCACTGCGGACGAGAGAACCGGCATCGGGTGAGCGTTGCGCGGGAATCCGTCGAAGAACCGCTTGAGGTCCTCGTGAAGCAGGGTGTGTCGACGGATGCGGTCCGTGAAGGACTCGAGCTGGGCGTCGGTCGGCAGTTCGCCGTAGATCAGCAGGTAGCTGACCTCGATGAACGTCGACTTACCTGCCAACTGCTCGATGGGATATCCGCGGTAACGCAGGATTCCCTTCTCACCGTCGATGTAGGTGATTGCAGAACTGGTGGATGCAGTGTTCACAAAACCGGGGTCAAGGGTGGTGTACCCCGTTGTGGCCAGCAGCTTTCCCAGCTCGATGCCGTCATTGCCCTCTGTTGCCCTGGCAATGGACATCGTGTACTCACCACCGGGGTAAGTAAGCGTGGGCTTTGTGTCATTGTCAGCGGGCACGAAGGATCCCTCTCAAGCTCGAACCAACGAGTAACTACATGCGATCAACTAGAAACTAGTCGCACGGGAGAGATCGTGCCGAAGGAGGGTCGCTCCACGGCTATTTTTCGGGTACTCACGAACCCGACATACCCACCGAAACTGAGACATGTTCCAGTCTGGGCTTTCCCACTCGCGTGACCGGTACTCCAGTCTACGGAATCGCGCATTTACCCACACTGATCTGCAAATCTCGGCTGCAATTCGCAAATGGGAGCAACGTCGGACCTTCCGGACCACTGACACGGGGTACCGAAAACCGATTGTTATCGGCTGATGCCTACTTGGTGTTACACGATCCCACGGTATGAGAGCCGGATCACAGCGCCTTGATGCCCCAGCTACCCGTCCACGTCTGACCCGGATGAAGCACCAGGAGATCGATGCCCGAGTTGAAGGCGTCAGGCGGGCAGGTCATCGGCTCCAAAGCCAATGCGCGGCCGCGATCGGGATACCCCTTGTCGTTGGCGGGATCTGCGACGAATGCCTGAATCCACGGGAACTCGCGGTTGGTCCACAGGGCAGTGCCCGTTCCATCCGGAGCCAGCAGCTCGTGTTGCGTGCGACCACTGCCGTCGACGACGTCCAATGCGCTGTACGGAGTGTCCAACTGCACCCCGGCAAGCAGTCTCGGTGTCCGGAAGTCGTAGTCCGTACCGGCGACTGCCTGCGAATACGCGTTCGGCAGCATCCTCGCCGGATCGATCGGCAACCGCGTGCCTGCTGCCAGATGCAGAGCACATTCGTCGAGCGGAAAGTCGCCGGCGCGAATGAAGGTGTGCATTCCGAGCCCGAACGGCGACGAGGTCGCACCCTTGTTCGTGGCCGTGTGCGTGACGGTCAGTCCGTCGGCACCGACCTCGTAGGCGACCGTCAGCTGCAACGGATAGGGCCAACCCTTGTGAAGTCCCACGTCGACCGACAGTTCGACGCGCTCGTACGTGTGGTCCACGAGGCTCCAATTGCGACGCCGGACGAACCCGTGGCTCGCGTTCCCCAGCGCAGGTTCGGTGATCTCGAGTTGATGCTCGATCCCGTCGAACATGAAGTGCCCGTCGCGAATTCGGTTGGGCCACGGCGCGAGAACCAATCCGGCCGACAGCGGTGGCTTCGATCCGAGTGCCCAGGTCTCGGTCAGCGCGCGCTGACCGTTCGGTCCTTCGTGATCGAGTAGCCGCAACCCGGCACCGGCCGCGGCGATCTCGGCTCGATAGCCTCCACCACGGATCTCGAACCCTCCCCTACCCGTGCTGTGCGGCGCAGTCATACGTACCAGTTTCCACCACGAGCGACCGGTTAACCAGGACGTCAGACGGCGCGTCCCACCTTGTAGCGAACGAATGCCGGAAATGCGAGGGCAGAAAGGACAACACCGACAATCACCAGGAAGCCGCCGCCCGCTGCCGCGACACCGGTCCCGAACAGGAAGGCTGCACCGCCGTGCAGCACGTCACCGATACGCGGACCACCCGCCACGACCACGATGAACACGCCCTGCAGTCGTCCGCGCATGTCGTCGGTTGCCACTTGCTGGAGCATCGTGCTGCGGAAAGCCGCCGAGACCATGTCGACGGCTCCGCCGAATGCCAGGAATGCGACCGCCACCCAGAGCAGAATCACACTGGAACCGGGACTCGCGAAGTACACGGCAACGCCGAAGCCGACCATGGACAGCCCCCACAGCGCGATGCAGACCAGAACGGCTCGCCCCTGGTACTGAACCCGTGGCAACCAACCCGAGAAGACTCCGCCCAGAACGGCTCCCACCGACATCGCCGCGAACAGCAGTCCCAGCGCAAAACCGCCGCTGGCGGGGTCACCGAAGGATTCGTGAGCGATCTCCGGGAACAGTGCTCGCGACATCCCGAACACCATCGCGATGATGTCCACCACGAACGACGCGAGCAGAACCTTCTGCGTCGCGAGATACGTGAAACCGCCGAGGACCTCGCTCAATCCGGCTCGCCGAGACGTTCCGGTCGGCGGAATCGCCGGGAGCTTCCATACCGCCCACAGTGTGGCGAGAAGAAAGATCGAGTCGAGCAGGTACAGCAGTTGCAGACCGGCCGACGGTATGAGGACACCCGCCAGTAGCGGGCCGGCTATCGCACCGAACTGCACGACAGTCATGTTCAGCGAGTTCGCGGCAGGTAACTGCCTGCCCGGAATCAACCGAGGGATGATCGCCGCTCGCGTCGGCTGGTTCACCGCGAAGAACGCCTGTTGAACCGAGAACAATCCGAGCACCAACCACACGTTGTTCACGTTCAGGGCAGCCTGGATCCAGAACAGCACCGACGTGACGCCGAGTCCGATCGAGGTGATCATCAACAGCCGTCGTCGATCCATGACGTCGGCCAGTGCGCCGCCCCACAGACCGAAAACGACCAGCGGGACCAGACCGAAGATTCCCGTCAGACCGACGTAGGCCGAGCTTCGGGTGATCTCGTACACCTGTTGCGGTACGGCGACAACGCTGAGCTGAGCGCCGATGACGGTGACGATGCCGGCCGTCCACAGCCGTCGATAGTCGCGATTCTCGAGCGGAGTCGTGTCCGCGAGTAGCCGGCTCACGGCTGGAGACGGACGGCGGACCACTGTCCGTCGACCAGGCTCGTGCGAACTCGATTGTGCATGCGGTTCGCGCGTCCTTGCCAGAACTCGACAGACTCGGGCCGAATCAGAATCCCGCCCCAGTTCGGTGGCACCGGAATCTCACCGTCCACGCCGAATCGAGCAGCGACCTCACGCAGTTGCTCGTCGAGATCGGCACGCGAGTCGATCGGACGAGACTGCGACGACGCCCACGCGCCGAGCTGTGAACCTCGAGGCCTGGTTCGCCAATACTCCTGCGTCAGTTGAGCACTCACCCGCTCGGTGGTGCCGCGGACGATCACTTGCCTGGCAAGGGTCAGCCACGTGAAGTTCGCCGACGCGTACGGGTGGGCGTCGAGGTGACGAGCCTTGTCGGATCCGTAGTTGGTGAAGAAGAGGACGCCGTCCTCGCTGAGCCCTTTGCAGAGCACGGTGCGCGACGCCGGACGGCCACCGTCGTCCACCGTCGACAGAGTCATGGCGTTGGGCTCCGGCGCGTCAGCTTCGACGGCGTCCACGAGCCATTGGCGCATGAGGGGCAGCCAACCGGTTTCGACAACCGAAGTATCCAATTCCGCACTCATGCGGTCCTCGACGGACTCCGATTCGCTGCCTGCTTGCGGATAGCCCACACGCATGGCCGCGAGTTCGTTGTCCACCGCCTGCGGGTCCTGACGTTCATTCGACACAGCCGAGAACGCTACTCCCGGGTACTCACTGGCCAACGGCTACGCGGCACGCGCTAAAGTTTGCCGTGGCTAGACCCGACCCGGACCGCGAGCCGCACCAGCGACAGCGCCGAATCGGGACGAGACGATTGCGCAGTACAAAACACGGTGCGTGCTCATCCCTGCGAGCACCGAGGCGCAGTCACTGAAGCTGAGGCAGTGCGACTGTAGACCTGGCGCACTCGAACGAGGAGAGTCCACGAGAATGGCAGCGAGCGCAGCAATACCGGACGATTTTGTGAGCGGACTCGAAGGCGTCGTCGCCTTCACCAGCGATATCGCAGAACCTGACAAGGACGGCGGCGCACTGCGCTACCGCGGAGTCGACATCGAAGACCTGGTCGGCCAGAGGGTCACCTTCGGCAACGTATGGGCCCTTCTCGTCGACGGCCGCTTCGGCCCCGGCCTCCCGCCGGCCGAGCCGTTCCCCCTCCCCATTCACACCGGCGACGTCCGTGTCGACGTTCAGGCCGGACTGGCGATGCTGGCTCCCATCTGGGGCTACCAGCCGCTCCTCGACATCGATGACGAGACCGCCCGCGACCAGCTCGCCCGCGCATCCGTCATGGCGCTGTCGTACGTCGCGCAGTCCGCTCGCGGCATCTACCAGCCGGCAGTCCCGCAGAGCCGCATCGACGAGGCCAAGACCGTCACCGAACGCTTCATGGTTCGCTGGAAGGGTGAGCCCGATCCGGCACACGTCGAGGCAATCGACGCGTACTGGGTCTCGGCAGCCGAGCACGGCATGAACGCCTCCACCTTCACGGCCCGCGTCATCGCCTCCACGGGCGCCGACGTCGCGGCTTCGCTTTCCGGCGCCATCGGCGCGATGTCCGGCCCGCTGCACGGCGGCGCACCGGCCCGAGTTCTTCCGATGATCGAAGAGACCGAGAAGACCGGCGACGCCCGCGCACTGGTCAAGGGAATCCTCGACCGCAAGGAAAAGCTCATGGGCTTCGGACACCGCGTCTACCGCGCCGAAGATCCCCGTGCACGCGTGCTCCGCGCCACGGCCAAGCGCCTCAACGCTCCCCGCTACGAGGCTGCCGCAGCTCTCGAGCAGGCTGCACTGGCAGAACTGCGTGAGCGTCGTCCCGATCGCGCGATCGAGACCAACGTCGAGTTCTGGGCCGCCGTCATCCTCGACTTCGCCGAGGTTCCCGCGCACATGATGCCTGCCATGTTCACCTGTGGCCGCACCGCCGGCTGGTGTGCACACATCCTCGAGCAGAAGCGTCTCGGTAAACTGGTACGCCCGGCCGCCATCTACACCGGCCCGGCGCCCCGTACTCCGGAGTCGGTCGAGGGCTGGGACCAGATCAGCCACGCGTAGTACCCCGCTCGAATTCGCCAATCACGGTAGTACAGAACACAAGTGAAGGAACAGAAAGAAGCGATGACCTCCACACCGATCATCCCCGCCGACCTCAAGCCCGCCGACGGACGCTTCGGCTGCGGTCCTTCCAAGGTTCGCCCCGAGCAGCTGCAGTCCCTGGTCGAGGTGGGCGCTTCGGTGTTCGGCACCAGCCATCGCCAGAAGCCGGTCAAGAACGTTGTGGCCAGCATTCGTTCCGGCCTCGCCGATCTGTTCTCACTGCCCGAGGGCTACGAGGTCGTCCTCGGCAACGGCGGAACCACTGCGTTCTGGGATGCGGCCGCATTCGGCCTCATCCGCGAGAAGTCGCTGCACCTGACCAACGGCGAATTCAGCTCCAAGTTCGCTTCGGTCGCCAAGGCCAACCCGTTCATCGGTGACCCGATCGTCGTTTCCGCCGATCCGGGCAGCGCACCGGTGCCGGTCTCCGACCCGTCCGTCGATCTCATCGGCTGGGCGCACAACGAGACCTCCACCGGTGTGTCGATCCCCGTCTCGCGTCCCGCGGGTTCGGAGAACGCACTGATCGCCATCGACGCCACCTCGGGCGCCGGCGGACTTCCGGTCAATGTCGCCGATTCCGACGTCTACTACTTCGCTCCGCAGAAGTGCTTCGCTGCAGACGGCGGACTGTGGATCGCGCTGATGAGCCCGGCCGCCCTCGAACGCGTCGCGGAGATCAAGGATTCGGGACGCTGGACGCCTGACTTCCTCTCGCTGCCCATCGCCGTGGACAACAGCTCCAAGGATCAGACGTACAACACCCCGGCCCTGGCCACCCTCTTGCTCTTCGCCAACCAGATCGAGTGGATGAACAGCAACGGCGGCCTCGACTGGACTACCGCTCGCACCGCGGATTCGTCCTCGCGCCTGTACAACTGGGCCGAGGCCAGTGAGTTCGCAACGCCGTTCGTCGCTGATCCGGCACACCGCTCGCAGGTTGTCGGCACCATCGACTTCAACGACGACGTCGACGCTGCCGAGGTGGCAAAGATCCTGCGCGCCAACGGAATCGTCGATACCGAGCCGTACCGCAAGCTCGGCCGCAACCAGCTGCGCGTCGGCATGTTCCCGGCCATCGACCCCGATGACGTCACCGCTCTCACCAAGAGCATCGACTGGGTCGTTTCTCAGCTCGGCTGATTTTCACATTTGCTTCACCGCTCGGCCCCCGGCATGACGTCGGGGGCCGAGCGTCGTTTGCGCCAGGCCTTGTGAGCTACCACACCGGTGGGCGGATCCGAGGTCATCTCGCCCTGCGTGTCCTGCCGAGTCCATGGTCACGAATGAATTACAGTTGAGCGCGGCGCAAAGTCGCGAGCCGGCGCGATAAGGAGGTCAATGTGCGAGAGCTTCGAGTGATCGGACTTGAACCCGATGGATCGCATGTGGTGTGCGCAGATGCTGAAACCGGCCAGAAATTCCGGCTTCCCGCCGATGACAAACTTCGTGCAGCTTCCCGCGGAGACGTGGCTCGACTCGGCCAGATTGAGATCGAAATGGAAAGCCAACTCCGTCCCCGCGAAATTCAGGCGCGCATTCGTTCCGGTGCCTCCGTAGAGCAGGTCGCCGAAGAAGCGAAGATCCCCATCAGCAAGGTCGAGCGCTTTGCGTACCCCGTTCTGCTCGAGCGCTCCCGCGCCGCGGAAATGGCGCAGGGCGGACACCCGGTGCGCGACAACGGTCCGACAGTTCCCACCCTCTCCGAAATCGTGACCCACGCATTCCGCGCCCGCGGCCACAGTATCGACGAGGCCACCTGGGATGCCTGGCGCGACGAGGACAATCAGTGGGTCGCGCAGTTGCAGTGGCAGGCCGGCCGCACCACCAACGCCGCGCACTGGCGCTACCAGCCCGACGCGCACGGCGGAACGATCGTCGCACTCGACGACGCGGCATTCGACTTGATCGATCCTGACTTCGGTCGCCCACTCCGCGGCCTGGTACCGGTGGTCTCGAACGAGCCGCAGCAGCTCGAACTGTCCCGATTCGACGTCGAGCCGGTGGCGGAGATCGAGCCCGAGCCCGCAGCAGTTTCCGAGCGGACAGCAGTTTCCGAGCGCACAGTAGTCCCCGAGCGGACGGTGGTGGCGGAACGGATCGTGGCGCCCGAACCGATTGCTGTCGAGCCGGAAACCGTCGTCACCGAAGAGGTTCCCGAACCCGCACCGGATGTGACCCCGAAAACCGCTCCGCAGCAGACGCAGACCAAGGACAAGCGCGGACGGCCTGCTCTTCCCTCGTGGGACGACGTACTCCTCGGGGTCCGCAGCAGCGGTCGCTGACCCGAAGGAAAGTATTCTTCTTTCGAGCGAGGCTGAGGAGAGAGGGCTGCCGGTGGCTGCACGGGTATCGACGATCTGGTTTCTGGGCGGCGCAGACGCTCGCACCGAATTGAGCAGGTACCCACAGCCGGATCAGACCGAGGCCCTGAAAATCGCCATGTCGCTGTACCCGGACAAGGAGTTCGAGTCGCTCGGGCCTCAGCCGCTGTCGATGGCCGCGACGGTGAGCCCCGGCTACGTCTTCGTCGGCGCGTACGGTCGAGTGAGTGTCGTCTGCAGCTCCGAACTCAGCACCTTCGTCCCCTCGAAACTGCCTGATTCCTGGCACCTTTCGGCAGAGGGGGGCTCGACGCTGTTGATCAGCTCCGTCCCCGAAACCGCGCAGGGTTCGTTTGCACTGTGGGAGGACGGCGAGCTACGACGCTCGTTCAGTGCCATCCCGATCGACATCGTCGAAAATCTGGGGATCCCACAGACCTGGGAACTGGAATTCTGGGCCGGCAACCATCCCCTGCGTTACCCGCCCGGGATCCTGCCTGATCCGCAGTCACTTCCGTTCCACCCGCAACAGTTCGCAGAGTCCGCCAACCTCGAGTGGCTGGGATTTCGATACACCGGCGCGCCGCGAGAACACGAACTCGACACAACGCAGATTCTCCTGTGGGGCTTCAAGATTCACCGACCCGGCGAGGCACCCAAACCTGCACCACCAGCCCCCGCGCCGATGCCCGAGCAGGCGCCGACAGAGGTACCCATGCCCGAAAACATGCCGCCGATCCACGACGCACCGGTGGCCAAGCCGCGCGGCCGCCTCGCTCGGTACTTCGGCTTCAAGTAGCGCCGAGCAGCCTCACAGGTTCACGCGGCTATCGCTGCGATCCACCCGAGCGGTACGCCGGCTACCGCGCCGTAGACCACCCATCGCCAGACGGGGACGGCTCGCCAGCGCCAGACGGTCGGCGCAAGTCCGCCTACCGCAATGACATTGACGACAACCGCCAGGAGCACGTTCACGTTGCCCAGCGCGACACAGAACGCCGCGACGGCACTGGTCGAGAGCATGGCTGCGAACACCGACACCGCGATTCCTGTGAACCAGGGCGTGCGGTCCTGAGTCACCGACCGGTCCTGACACGTTCGTAGAAGGCCATCGCCGCTGCGGTCGCGACGTTGAGCGAGTCGGTGCCGGGCGCCATGGGTATCTTGGCACGAATGTCGGTGGCCCGCATCGCATGTTCGGTCAAACCTGGCCCCTCGGCGCCCAGCAGTAGCGCTACCTTCTCCCCGGTCATCGCTTCGGCCAAAGTGACCGCTTCCGGATTCGGAGTCAAGGAAATGAGCTGAAAACCGTTGCCACGCAGCTCATCCAAGTCGTGTGGCCACTTTGCCACATGCGCGAAGGGCACTCGCAGCACGTGCCCCATCGACACACGGACCGACCGCCGGTACAGCGGGTCGGCACAACCCTTCCCGAACAGAACTGCATCGACACCGAGCCCCGCCGCGTTGCGGAACATCGAGCCGAGATTCTCGTGATCGTTGACGCCTTCGAGAACCACGACGGTCTTCGCGTCCTTCAACACGTCCGAGACCGCGAGCGGTGCCGGGCGCGCTGCTGCAGCGAGGACGCCGCGGTTGAGGTGAAATCCGACGACCTCGGCCATCACTTCGGCGCTCGTACGGTAGAACGGCACGTCCACACCGTCGAGATCGTCAGCGAGCTCCAGGAGCCGTCGTTCGACGCCGAGGAGACTGATCGGCTCGAACCGCGAAGTCAGCAGTCGCTGAGTGACGAACACTCCCTCGGCGATGACCAGTCCCTTGCCCTCCGGGAGGTCGGGGCGCCGATCCGAAGAGTTGAGATCGCGAAAGTCATCCAGCCGGGGGTCGGCGGGATCTGAGATGTCGATGACGTGAACCACGGGTCTATCGTGCCGTACGCACCGCGAGCCCCCACCACTACTCCCGACCTAACGCAACAGCGTGACAAAATGCGCGTCGAGCACCTGGCTGATCACCTCTGGATTGGTTCGCTCGGGATTGTCGACGCCGTGCGACGCGAGCCCGTCGGCGAGCGCATGCAATCTCATCGCCTCGATGTCGACCGAGGCACCCGGCCGTAGAAAACCCGCTCGATGCGCCGCTTCCACGAACGAACGAAAGTGCTCGAACAAGGTCCGGTCTGTCTCGTCACGCACGGCCGTCAACGCCGAATCGGCTTGGGCGGCAGCAGCAAAGGCCTCCCAAACCTGCATTTCTTCACGCCGATCTTGGTCGAGGGGAACGAACTGATCGGTGAACTGACGGATCGCGCGGCGGATGTCGGGATCGAAGTCGATGCCGGCAATCCTTTCCTCCACCCGGACGGTCACGAGCGTCATCGCGAACAGCAAGAGTTCGGACTGCGTCGCGAAGAAGTGCCGTAGCGACCCCGTCGACATCTTCGCCTCGTCCGCGACCGCCCGGACGCTGGCGCTCGCCACACCGTCTCGACGGATCACACGCCACACGGCCTCGGCGATCTCTTCACGCCGCTCATCCGGACTGCTACGTTTCACCACTTCACAAAACTAACACAGCTGTGCTAGTTTTCAATCACTAACACAGTCGTACTAGAAATGAGCTGATGTCATGATCGTCCACTTGATCATCGCGTGCGAAATCATGTTCTGGGTGTTCATCGCCGCAGGTCTCGCGGCCCGCTATCTACTGCGCCGCAAAACGCTGGGCGCCGCACTGCTCATCTGCGCGCCCCTGGTGGATGTCGTACTGCTCGTCGCCACAGCCCTCGATCTTCGTGGCGGTGGCGAGGCGAACTTCACCCATGGGCTTGCCGCGGCCTACATCGGATTCTCCGTCGCGTTCGGACACAGCCTCATCTCCTGGGCCGACGCCAGGTTCGCCTACCGATTCGCCGGCGGCCCGGCTCCCGTCGCACCACCCAAGTACGGGAGTGCGCGAGCACTGCGCGAATGGCGCGAGTTCGGCAAAGCCGCGATCGCCTGGGCCGTCGCGTGCGGACTTCTCGGCGCGGCCATCTTCCTCGTCGACGACCCCACCCGCACTGGAGCCCTCGACGGATGGATCAGCAAGCTGACAGTGGTACTCGCAATCTGGGGAGCAATCGCCCTGAGCTACACGGTGTTTCCCAAGCGTGAGAAGGTCACGGCGCGCGGCTAGCCTCGACTGCCTGTTCGGTCGCGTCGCATACGATCACCGGACGCAGGACGAAAACCGGCAGCCTGCCACCGTCTTCCGGTCGCGCAAGACGAAGTTTCAGCCCTTCGCTGCGTAGCAGGTACACCCCGGCCACAGTGCCCGAGACGAGCGAGATCACTCCGCCCACGATCAAGGGCGCACGTGGGTCCACGGAGTCGGCGAGCCAACCCAGCAACGGGCTTCCCAGCGGTGTGCCACCGAGGAAACTGAGCATGTAGATACCCATCACCCGCCCGCGCATCTCGGAAGGCACCGACATCTGCAGGATGTTCATCGCGGACGTCGTGAACGTCAACGTCAGTGCGCCCGTGGG
Source organism: Rhodococcus sp. EPR-134 (assembly GCF_001647205.1). Taxonomy (NCBI): domain Bacteria; kingdom Bacillati; phylum Actinomycetota; class Actinomycetes; order Mycobacteriales; family Nocardiaceae; genus Rhodococcus; species Rhodococcus sp. EPR-134. The sequence continues at coordinate 8,558 of NZ_LVCT01000802.1, read as the reverse complement.
GATCAACATCAGCGCCACCAACGCGTAGGTGGGCATCAATCCCACCGCGACCTCGAACACACCGAAAGCCACGGCGGCACCGAGGAACGTCCGCAACCGCGGCGCTTCCTTCCGTCTTGCGGCGTACGCAGCGCCGGCAAGGGTGCCCACGGCAAGCGTCGTGGACAGCAATCCGTAACCGTCGGCCTCGAGGCCGAACGTGTTGCGCGCCATCACCGCCAGGCTGATCGCGAAGTTCAGGCCGAAGGTCGAGACCATGAAGACCGACACCATGATCACGCGAAGGTCCTTGCGGCCCCATACATATCGGAACCCGTCGCGCACCTGCCCCTTGGTGCGCGGGGCCGGTTCCGACGGGATCAACTCCTTCTTGTTCATCAGGTAGAGCGCGATGAGCACCCCACCGAATGTCGCGACGTTGAGCAGGAACACCCACCCTGTTCCGATCAGGTTGATCAGCACACCCGAGATGGCCGGACCGACGATGCGGGCCGTGTTGAACGTCATGGAGTTGAGCGCGATGGCGTTGGACAGGTGCTCCTTGCCCACCATTTCGATGGTGAACGATTGACGCACGGGTGCGTCGAGCGCCGAGACACAGCCGAGGGCAAAGGCAATCAGGAAGACATGCCACAACGCGACGAGCCCACCGACGTCCAGCAGACCCAACACCAGCGCGCATACCGCACTCGCCCACTGCGTGAAGATCAGGATCCGACGCTTGTCGTACCGATCGGCCAGCACCCCACCCCACACCGACAAGAACAGCGTCGGGCCGAACTGCAAGGCCATGACGATGCCCACCGCCAGCGCGTTGCCGTCCGAGAGCGTCAGTACCAGCCAGTCCTGGGCGATGCGTTGCATCCACGTGCCGACCAGAGAAACGATCTGTCCGGAAGCCCAAAGGCGGTAGTTGCGGTTGCGGAGCGCGGCAAACATGCCGGAATCGGGGTCTCGGGGCACCCCACTATCTTGCCCCTCGAGTAATTCGTTTGGGCAACGACCTCTAGGTAGCGGAGCTACTCCGTCTTGTTGACCGTCTCGGTGATGATCTCGACGGCACCGCGCAGTGTCGCGAGTTCTTCGCCACCCAGCCCGGCCAGCTGCTCGTTCATCCACGCCTCACGCGCATGGGTTTCGTCCGCGAGCAACGCCTGCCCGGCGTCGGACAGATTCACGATGATCTGACGACCGTCCGTGGGATGCGGCGAGCGCTCGACCAGACCGAGCTCGGCGAGAGAAGCAACAACGCGCGTCATCGACGGCGGCTGCACTTTCTCACGTGCTGCGAGTACGCCAGGAGTCATCGGGCCGTACTGATCCAGGCTCGCCAAGGCGGACAGTTGCGTCAGCGATACCTGAGCGTCGACTCTGCGGCCGCGCAGATGCCTGGTGAGACGCACTACAGCCAGGGAAAGATCGCTGGCCAGCGCACGAGTTTCGGTGGTCACGCGTCAGACAATACGTCAAGAGCTGGCCGGTAGCTCACGTAATCGAATACCGGTCAACCCTGATTTCACGTAAGGGCGTCGGTAATGGGTCCGACAGTGAAGTAGGCCACAAAAAGTGCCGCCACGATCCAGAGCAACGGGTGGATCTTCTTGATACCACCGCTGGCAGCGTGCAGGACCACCCATGAAATGAAGCCGACGCCGATGCCGTTGGCGATCGAGTAGGTGAACGGCATGACGATCATGGTCAGGAACGCCGGGAGAGCAACCGAGAACTTGGTGAAATCGATGTCTCGGACCTGCCCGATCATCAGCGCACCGACGACGACGAGGGCAGGCGCAGCTGCCTCGATCGGCACGACGGAGTAGAGCGGCGTCAGGAACATCGCGACGAGGAAGAGCAGTCCGGTCACGACGTTTGCCAGGCCCGTGCGGGCGCCTTCGGCGATACCCGACGCGGATTCCACGAACACGGTGTTCGACGACGCCGAAGCGCCACCGCCGACGATCGCGCCCGCGCCTTCGACGACAAGCGCGCGACCGACGTTGGGGAGGTTTCCGTCCTTGTCGGTCAGGCCGGCTTCCTTACCGAGACCCGTCATCGTGCCCATGGCGTCGAAGAAATTCGCGAGCACGAGGGTGAAGACAAGCAGGCTGGCGGCCAGAACACCGATGCGGGTGAATGCGCCGAAGATGCTGACGTCGCCGACCAGGCTCAGATCAGGCATACCACCGAGCATCTCCGGGATCGCGGGGATGCTGAGGTTCCAGCCCTTGGGGTTGGTTCCGAGCGAGGGTCCGACGTCGGCAACTGCCTCGATGATCGCAGCGAGGATCGTCGTGACGACTATGCCGATCAGCAGTCCACCACGAACCTTGCGCACTACCAGAACACCCATGAGCAGCACACCGAAGATGAACACCACGGTCGGCCACGAAGCGATCGAGCCGTTGATTCCGAGGCCGACGGGAACCGTCGTACCGGCGGCATCGGGGATACGGCGGACGAATCCGGCGTCGACCAGTCCGATGAAGGCGATGAACATGCCGATACCGGCCGCGATCGCGGACTTCAATGCCGAGGGAATCGCATTGAACACCGCAGTTCGGAAACCGGTGAGTGCCAACAGAACGATGATCACACCGTCGATGACCACCAGGCCCATCGCCTCGGGCCAGGTGACCTGAGGTGCGATTGTGACGGCGAGCAGGCTGTTGATGCCGAGACCCGCGGCGATGGCAAACGGATAGTTGGCAACGACACCGAAGACTATGCTCATCAGGCCCGCAACCAGAGCGGTGACCGCAGCCACCTGGTTGACCGGAAGGATGTTGCCGAGAACGTCGGTCTTCGCTGCAGCGTCGTCAGCCGAGAAACTGCCGAGGATCAGGGGGTTGAGGACCACGATGTAGGCCATCGCCACGAAGGTGACGACACCGCCGCGAATCTCGGTCGAGATCGTCGACCCTCGTTCGCTGATCTTGAAATAGGTGTCGAGGATCTTGCCGGGTGCCGCCATGTTTGTTCTTTCCCCATCGCTGTAGGTCGCCGTGTGCCGGCGCACATGAAGCCGGTCGCACTAGGGAGAGTAGGCCACCGGGGTACGGGTAGCGTTAATTTTGTGACGGAGACTCGCAACACAACAGGCCTGATCGGCAAATTGTCCGCACCCGCGCCGGCACTGATCATCGGCACCGCGTTGTGGGTGATCGCCACGATCGTGGTCGCGGTGAGCGGCGACCGTTGGTCGGATGCACTCCCGATCTGTTACGCGGGTATCGGAGTCGGCTTCCTCGGCTTCGCTCTGTTCTCCATTCAACGACGCGCAGCTGTGCGCGGTGACAAGGGCGCACAACAGGGCGCCGGTCTGGTCGACTGAGCAGGTCGATTCACCCTTTCAGTATGGTAAGCCTACCCTGCACTCCAGTGTCGGTCTTAGCTTGTCAATGCTGAAAGGAACCACGTAGCCGTGAAGATCTCCCACCGAAATCGTTGGAAAAGCCGAAGACGTTGGACGAGACTGACATCCGTTGCTGTGGTCGCCCTGGTCGGCACAGCACTCGTCTCCTGCAGTTCGAACGACGACGCAGCAAGTAGTCCGTCGAGTTCCGGTGGTGGCGCCTTCCCCGTCACGATCGATCACGCTTTCGGCAGCACCACGATCGATTCCGAACCACAACGGATCGTCACCGTCGGTTACAACGACGAGCAGGCTCTGTTGGCTATGGGCATCAAGCCCGTCGGAATGGTCAACCAGTACCCGGGCGAACCGGACGTCAACCGCACGTGGCCATGGGTCACCGGCCCTTGGGGCGGAACCGAACCGACCGTCGTCGGCAGCAATCCCGAAACCACGATCAGCGTCGAAAAGATCGCTGCGCTCGAGCCCGACCTGATCCTCGCGCTCTACTCGAGCATCGACAAAGACCTGTACAGCACACTTTCCGCGATCGCCCCGACCGTCGCGAAGGATCCGGCCTACGGCGACTACGCAACTCCGTGGCAGATCACGACGAAGACCGCAGCGAAGGCAGTGGGTCGCGAAGCCGACGGCGAGAAGTTGGTCGCCGATATCGACAAGCAGTTCGCCGACGCCAGAAGCGCTCACCCGGAATTTGCAGACCAGACCGCGGTGATCATCAGCGTCGACGCGACCCCGGAGTTCTACGCCTTCTCCTCCGAGGACGCCCGCGGACGGGTTCTCGGCAGTCTCGGATTCAAACCTGCTCCCGCGGTCGAGGCCTTGATGAACGGTGAGTTCTACGCGCCGATCTCCACCGAACGACTGGATCTTCTCGACGTGGACCGTCTCGTTGTCATCGGCAATCCCGATGCCGCACAGGCGGTCCGAAACAACCCTGGCTTCCAGCAACTCGACGTGGTCAAGGACAATCGCGTCGTCTACGTCAACGACGATCAGGCTCCGCAGGTCGGTGCGGCCTTGACCGCAAGCTCGGCACTGAGCTTGCCGTGGGCCACGAGCCAACTACTCGCCGAGCTCACGAAGTAACCAGCGCCCGGCGCTTTCTGATCTGCGCGGTTCCCCAGATCCACACCCCGGCCCACATCATCCCGAACGCCCAACCTGCCAGTACATCGGTCATCCAATGGGCAGCCAGGTAGACGCGGGAGAATCCGACGGCGATCGTGTACAGGCCGAGGCTCGCGAGCATTGCCATCTTCGCGAGCCTCGGCAAGGCAAGACGAAGGATCACGGCGGCAACCGAAGTCGCGAGGATCGCGCTCATCATCGCGTGGCCCGACGGGAACGAATACGAATCGATTTCGATCAACCGCTCCGGCAGGGGTGGACGGGTTCGCGTGAAGATGCGCTTCAATCCGCTCATCACGAGCAGACCGGTCAACATCGATCCGGCGATCAGCAGAGCTTCGGTGCGTAGTCCCCGAACCAGAAGCACGATCGTGAGCAGCGTCGCGATCAGCCACGACGCGAGGGTTCCGCCGCTGTCGGTGATGACGTCGACGACGTCTACGAGCCACGCCGTCCGCTGACTCACTGCGCTGTCGAGTACCCACTGATCAAAAGACATCTGCCCTCACATTCCTTGCGGCAGAGTCCACGTACGCATCACGTGATGAACGCCGTCCGAGTCCACCCACCACGGCACGATCACCGTCGTCTCGACCGCCCCCGTCAGTTCCACCGACAGTTCGTGATGGATCACTACCTCGCCGCCGGGAACCTCACGGCCGAGGGCTGCGAAGCCGAGAACTGCCTGCGGTTCGTTCGCCCACGTCGTCACGACGCCGGTGCTGCTCACTCGTCCGTGAACGGATGCAGACGCCGTCGCGACGTCGAGCAGATCTGCCAGTGCGTCGGCCGTCTCGAAGCTGCCGAGCACCACTCGTTGTGCAGGCAGTGCCGCTCCCAGCCACGGTCGGTCGAGAACAAGGGCGTCGCCGGGATCGACCAGATCGCCGGAAAGGCCTCGCACGAACGGCGGCAGGTGCAGTTCCTCCAGGTCGAGAACCCGTCGCTGCGCTGCCTCCCCCAGTAGTCGGTGCGTCCGCGCGACAACGGCGGAGGCCGGCATCCGTAGTGGGTCGGCAAGCCGATCGAGCAGCAGCTGAGCCAGTTCCGGATCGTCGACGGTATCCGATGCCAGCAATCCGGAGAAGAATCCGGCGTCGGGGTGTTCGGCAGCATCGAGCAATCCCTCGAAGGTGCGATCGCCCGGAGCGCGCAGCAAGCCCAGCACCTCACCGCCGAGTTCGGCATTCGAACGCAACCACCACGCCGTGTATCCACGACGGTCGGTGAGCAGCGCCCGCGTCGCCGGCGACTCGACCAGCAGCGACAACGCCTGCGGCCAGCGGTCTTCGTCCACGAGATCGAGATCGCGCACGGCTTCGATGTATTCGGGGTCCTCGTCGAGGGTGTCCCACCATGCGTCTTCGGCGTCGAGATCGTGATCGGGGCCGGACGGCAATTCCTCACGGACCACCGTGAAACCCCACCCGACACCGACTACCCGTAGCGCCTGCTCCCCCACCCGCTGAACAAAATCAGCGTCGACGATGCCGAAGGGAGAATCCTCGACCAGGACGCTTGCAAGGGGAGCTCCCGGAAGCAGAAGTTGGTCGGCGGACCGCAATTCGCCTTCCGAATCAGGAAGCAGCACTTCACCGATCCACGACGGCAGCGCCCCTGGCGCCACGTGGGCCGCCAATCCGAGCACCACTTGCGCCAACTCCGTCGCTACCGAATCATCTTGGTCCGCAGCATCTTCGATCAATGCGCGCAGCGCCGGATCGGACAGCAGGTCGGTGGCACTCGCGGTCTGCGCTCCCAATCGAGACAGCAACGGGTGAACCGCGACGGGATGAACCAACCTCGTCCACTCCACCGACGGCGCGTCTTCGCCCAGTTCGACGCCGACGACGACGGTCCGCGGCCCGGTCACCGTCCGTCCATCGGAGAGCGGAACCGGCAGTGTTCCAAGCTCTTCCACCGCAAGAGTGTCGATCACCAGAGGCTCGAGAGCCGAATAGAGGCGATTCCACCACTTGGGTTCACGTTCCGAACCGCTGAGCAGTTCGGCGATGCGCGCGAGCCCGATGCGGTGTGTCGACACCGCCGCGAGCGCTCGCTCGTGCTTGGGGCCGGAGAGCTCGGGGACAACCAGGCCACCGATGATGTCGGTGAGCAACTCGGCAAGGTCATCACTGAGCCCGGGCACCACGGACGCTCGCTGCGGCGCGCGGTCGGGCTCACCGACTACCGGAAGCCACTCGTTTTCCTGCAGCTCCTTCAGAAGCGCTTCGCGCAGAAGCGAATCGGTTTCGCTGCGGGCAAAGGCAGGGATCGGGACGAGTGCCGTTCGCTGCCGAGGAGGTAGTGCAGCAAGGAACTTCGCGTACCCCTCGGCAAGCGGAGCGATCGGTGCAGCGGGCATGAGGCGTCGCCGATCGGGTTGCATTGCAATGTCGGCAATGATGATCGCGGGGATCGACAGTTCCTCGTCGGATCGCGTCGGCGCCCGCAGGACGTCGTCTGCGACCGGCTCGACGACCCCGTCGCGGACGGGCACCAACCATCGTGCGTTCGGCGCGGTGTACTGCCACCACGTGCGATCACCGATAGCGATCTCGACGAGGCCGGAATCCAGCACCCGTTCCGATCGCCGAAAAGTCTTCTCACCCAGACGAATTGATCCGAGAGCTGGGAGTTCGAGGAGCAGGTCGACAGCCTCACGTGCCATCTGCGAAAGCAGCGCTGCGGCATCGACGTCCGGCCGAAGCGTCAGCACCACTTCCGAATCGGCACCGTCGCTCGGCAATTCGCCAGAGGGCCACACCAAACGAAGTACGGGGACACCGGTTTCCGGCACGGGGAGTTCGCGAGACTCGATCTCGCGCAGAGTGTGCGAGGCGGAGAATCGAATCGATCCCGTCGACGAGCGCAGTTCCACCTCGTCACTGACCGAGAGAACTGCCGAGAATCCGACGCCGAACCGTCCCGTCACACCTTCGTCGGCGTCGACCTTGTTCGACGCGCGCAGCGCGGTCAGCGCATGTACACCGGATTCGTCCAGTGGACGGCCCGTGTTCGCCACCGTCAGCGTCCGACCGTCCACATCCACCCACAAAGAGCCCTGGACGCCCTCGCGTGCAGCTGCATCGGCAGCGTTCTGCGCCAGTTCGGTGAGCAGACGGTCGCGGTACCCGGCCTTTGCGAGGTCGGATTCCGCAGCCGCGTCTTCACGCAATCGCGTCGGAGATTCCGACCACGCGCGCAGCGTCGCCTCGCGGAGTGCGTCCGTACCGAACGGATCTTCTACTCGGTGGATACCGAATCCTCAACTGCAACAGCGCTCGACGGGCGAGCGGGCACCGCAATCAGCTCGACGGCCCCGTCGTCGAATGCGTCGAACTGCGGCGAGCCCGCACCGAGCGGCAGGCTGGTGTCCGAGTGCGCGCCACAACCGTAGGACACGCTGACCACACGGCCGTCTGCGGAGAGTTCGTTTCCGCACACACCGAACGCTGCGTGCAGCGAACCGGCGAGTGGAAGGAAGAATCCACACAGTCCACACGTCGACGGCGCGGCCTTCGCCATCTCCGACTCCGGGCCGAAGTCACCGTCGAACCAACGCTGCGCGGCATCGAGTCGGCCCTCGCGGCTCATGACCTGTTTGCGGCCGAGCCCGATTTCGAGAGCTACCTCGTCGACTTCCGGGTCACCGGTGGCGACGTAGCCGGGAACGAGGCGAGGATCCTCGGCCGGCGGGGCGAGTAGGTCACCGACGGACAGATCGCCGGGACGAATCCGCTGATCCCATGGCAGCCATTCCGGCGCAACCAACGCGTCGGGACCCGGCAACAGCGCCAACTCACTGATCGTGGCGTGGGTGTCCTCCGGTCCGGCAGCGACGACAACCGCCCACTGCCAACCGCGGTATCCCGGAATGTCTGCTGCAAATCGATGGGTGGCGGCAAATTCGTCCTCCGACGTCACGCCGAGGTATGCCCCCACACCGCCTTCATGCAGGTCGACGACTGCCTTTCGGGCAAGCTCGACCGCATCGGCCAGTACTGGGCGCGGCACTGCACGCTCTGGAGAAGTAGCAACACTCACTCCTCCA
>NZ_LVCT01000801.1:0-7798 GCF_001647205.1 Rhodococcus sp. EPR-134 | reverse complement strand
GGTCGCCGTGATCGCCTCGGCCTTGGCGGGGTGCTCCGATTCCCCCGGCGCTCCCGACAACCTCACGTCCGAAACCGGCTCCGTCGAGATCGTTCGAGTGTCCGCGCACGATCCCGACGCGTTCACGCAGGGCCTCGAGATCGACGGAAACCGGTTGTACGAAAGCACCGGACGCGTCGGGCAGTCCTGGGTGCGCTCGAGCGAGATCTCCGACGAGCAGTCCCCCGCTTCGGGACCGGAAGTTGCGCGTGCCGATCTCGACCCGCCGTTGTTCGGTGAGGGCATCACGGTCGCCGGAGACACACTGTGGCAACTCACCTGGAAAGACGGCGTTGCCATCGCCCGTGACAAGGACACCTTGACCGAACGGGGGCGGTTCCCACTCGACACCGAGGGATGGGGAATCTGTTCGCTCGGGGATCGGATTGTCTCGAGCGACGGTTCGGCCACGTTGACCTTTCGCGATCCCGAAACCTTTGCGCCGATCTCGACCGTCGACGTCACCAGATCTTCGGAGTCCGTCGGCAAGCTGAACGAATTGGAATGCGCCGAAGACGGCTCCGTCTACGCCAATGTCTGGACCACGGACACCGTCGTCCGAATCGACCCGTCGGACGGCAGCGTCACGAACGTGTACGACGCTTCGCCGCTACGCGAAGAACTCGTCGCGGACGGATCGACCAGCACCGTCGACGTTCTCAACGGCATCGCGCAGATTCCCGGTACCGATCGATTCCTGCTCACCGGCAAGTATTGGCCGCAGATGTTCGAAGTCCGTTTTGTTAACTGAGTCCGACATGACACAGGACTCGCAGGGGTGTGCGTGGTAGCCGCGCCGACACTAGGACAGAATTGAGTGGTGACCGGACCGCGCGAACCCTACGACCCCGAAACTCGGCGAATCCACGACGAGCCGGAGGGGCAACAGGTGCACCCCGGTTACGACAATTACCCACCCGCGGCCCGCCCGGACAATTACCCACCTTCGGCCCGTCCCGCTGCCCGTCGCACGCCTTTGCCACCGCTGCATCCGATTCCCGAATCGCGGGGAGACTCCGAATCCGCGGCCGGTTCGAAGACGCCGGGGGCGGACGCTCCCAAGGCTCCACCGATGCCTCGCAAGCTCACCGTCACTCGCGTCGCAGCGATGCGCAGCCGCGAACTGACGAACAAGGGCATCGCGACCTTCCAGCGCGCGGCGAAGGCCGACGGCGCGGACAAGTCCGGTCTGACCGCTCTCACCTACGCGGTGATGACGAACAACGCGACCGACGCGGCGATCTCCGTCGCTCTGGCCAACACGCTGTTCTTCTCGGCCGCGACGGGCGAGGACAAGACCAAGGTCGCGCTCTATCTCCTGATCACGATCGCACCGTTCGCGGTCATCGCACCGCTCATCGGCCCCATGCTCGACCGGTTGCAGCGCGGACGCCGCATCGCACTCGCGTCGTCGTTCGGAATCCGGACGCTCCTCGCGGTGATCCTGGTCTTCAACTTCGACAGTTGGATCCTCTATCCGGCCGCGCTCGGCATGATGGTGCTCAGTAAATCGTTCTCGGTGCTCAAGAGCGCAGTGACACCACGCGTCCTACCACCGGAAATAGACCTGGTGCGCGTGAATTCGCGTCTGACGGTCTTCGGGCTGATCGGTGGAACGATCGGGGCCGGCGCTGTCGCAGGTGCGCTCGCGCTGGCTTTCGGTTCCACCGGCGCCTTGTGGTTCGCGGTCGCCGTCACCGTGTTCGGCGCATATCTGAGCATGCGAATCCCGTCGTGGGTCGAGGTCACCGAGGGTGAGGTTCCCGCGACCATCACCTACCACCCGGACGAAGCGCATCACGCCGGCAGCGCCCCACCGCAGCCGGACGCCAAACCTGCCAAGGTCCGTCAGCCTCTCGGACGCGCCGTGATCATCGGACTCTGGGGCAACGGCACCATTCGCGTGCTCACCGGCTTCCTGACGCTCTACATCGCGTTCGTCGCCAAATCACGCACCGATCACGAGCCGCTCCAGCAGGCCATGATGCTCGGCCTGGTCGGCGCAGCAGCCGGTCTGGGTAACTTCGCCGGAAATGCCACGGGTGCGCGCCTCAAGCTCGGCCGGCCTGCCTTGATCGTGCTCCGGTGTACTGCGTCGGTGTGGATCATCGCGGTGATCGCAGCTCTGACGGACAACCTCATGACGGCCGCGCTTGCCACGCTCATCGCATCGGCCGCCAGCGCGCTCGCCAAGGTCTCACTCGACGCGTCACTCCAGCACGACCTGCCCGAGGAATCGATCGCGTCCGGATTCGGTAGATCCGAGACGGTTCTGCAGCTGAGCTGGGTACTCGGCGGCGCATTGGGGGTTCTGCTTCCGACCGAATACTGGATCGGGTTCACTGTTGTATCGGTGTTCCTGACGATCGGGCTTCTGCAGACCTTCCTGAGCTACCGAGGAAGCAGCCTCCTGCCCGGCCTCGGCGGGAAGCGACCCGATCTGGCCGAACAAGAAGTGACCGAAGTGATTTACACCGGTAAATCCAACCGAGGACAAGGAAGTACTCCGCAGTGATGATGCGCTCGAGAACAAAGAAGATCGTGGCAGCGATCAGTGTCCTGATGGTGGTGGCACTGGTTGCTTACGTCTCCGTTCTTTTCGTGATCATCAAGAACATCAACGACGACCCCGACAAGCTGCCGGTCATCACTGCATACGCACACGGCAAGACGATCGAAACGAACCCTGCCGGTTTCTGCACCATCGACCTGTCCCAGTGCGCCCAGGTGGGCGACATCTACGCACTCGACGTTCCAGCGGGCTACCCGCTGCAGCTGTCGTTGTCGACGGACGTCTCGGATGCGCAGTGGGCACTGCTCGCCGTCTACGAGGATGCCGACGGCAACCAGACCGGTGAGCCCCGAGTCTTCGAGCCCGGCGAGGCCTTGGCAGTGACGGTCGAGTCTTCGAGCGATCCCGTCAAGCAACTCGTCGGCGTCGAAATCCACCTCGCCGTCGGTGAGGGAAGCGAACAGGGACTGCTGATCTGGTCGATCAAGACCGCCTGATCCCCGGAACGTCGAAAATGCCCTGCACACCGATTGGTGTGCAGGGCATTTTGTTTCGAAGCCGTGTATGGCAGCTCGTATCGAGCGATCAGGTGTCGAGCTCGCGAGCGACGGCCCGGACGACCTCGGAGATCCGCTGAGCGGTCTTGCGGTCCGGGTACTTGCCGTTGCGCAGATCCGGCTGGACCTTCGCCTCGAGCAACGTGATCATGTCCTCGACCATGCCGTGCAACTGATCAGGGGTGTGCTTACGCTCGACGGGCTCACGACGCGTCGCCGTCGCGCCGCGCAACGACGGCGCCGGCTCGAGTACCTTCAGGCTCAGTGCCTGCGGACCGCGGCGGCCCGCAGCCATTCCGAACTCGACGCGCTGGCCGGCCTTCAAGCCTTCGACGCCCTCGGGGAGAGCGGAAGCACGGACGTAGACGTCCTCGCCCTCTTCCTGCGACAGAAAGCCGAAACCCTTTTCGACGTCGTACCACTTCACCTTGCCGGTCGGCACCGCGTTCACCTGCTCATCACTCGACTGGGGCGTCTGCCCCAATGTGCTCGGGAGGCTCTCGGAAGAGGCTCATGGCCTTGCTCGCATCGCTTCCGGTGGAAGAATGCAAAAGAACGCGCCCCACACTTGCTTCAGCGGGGCGCGCAGTCTGTTAACAGTCTACCTGTGACGAACCCGGGTCGGCACCCAGGTTTACAGGCACTATCCTCGTAGGTGTGGACCCTCAACCGAACCCGCGCACTTCCGGCACCGGAAACGGTCTGTTCCGTACGGCGATGGCACTGTTCATCGTCGGATTCCTGGCGATCGTGGCCATCTTCGCAGTCCATATCTTCAGCGACACCCCACCCGGCCTGGCGTTGTACCTGGTAGCACTCGCGTGCCCGATCGGCTTCCTTCTGGCCATCGTCTACACGCTCAGATCCGGTCGACGCGTGCGCTGATCACTCCCGCCTCCAACCGAAAGGTCACTGACCATGAGAATCCTCCTGAACGTGATCTGGCTGGTCTTCGGCGGCTTCTGGCTGGCGTTGGGTTACTTCGCCGCAGGCATCATCTGCTGCATCCTCATCATCACGATTCCCTTCGGAATCGCGGCATTCCGCATCGGCATCTACGCACTGTGGCCGTTCGGTAAGACCGTCGTCGACAAGCCGACCGCTGGTGTCGGTTCGATGATCGGCAATGTCATCTGGGTGATCATCGCCGGTATCTGGTTGGCGATCGGACACATCGTCACCGCCGTCGCGATGGCGATCACGATCATCGGAATTCCGCTCGCGGTCGCGAACCTGAAGATGATTCCGATCTCGCTGATGCCGCTCGGCAAGGAGATCGTCGACGTGGACCGGGTGAATTACGCATAGTCGTGGACCGCGTCGATTACGCATAGCGGGCCCGCGGACCGAAGAACCCGACCACAGCAGTTGCCGTGGTCGGGTTCTCTGGTATCAGGTCGTATCAGCGGCCGAGGCTACCGAGTCCGGGGAGGTTACCGAGCGAACCGGTTCCCGTTCCCGGGTTGCCCGGATCGACGGGGCCGACCGGCCCCTCGGAGACCACGATGGTCACGCTCGAAGCACGCGAAAGCACGCTCTTCGCAGTGATCTCGACGGTGACGCTGCCGACAGCGGTGGGGGTACCCGAGATGGTGCCGTCCTGTGCGAGGGACAGTCCGCCGGGCAGAGTGCCACTGGTGAGTGCAAACGTTGCGCGCGCATCGGCGGCAGTGAGCTTCTGCGAATACGCCTTACCTACCTGAGCGGCAGGCAATTCGACGGTGGCGGGTAGCGGGTACGCAGCAACGACTGTCACCTTGCCCCCGTTGGTCGTCGACGCGATGGCGCCGGTCGAGGTGTCGAGCGCGAGGTTTTTGACCTTCTCCAGTGCCGGAACCTTGGTATCGGTCAGAGCGGTGGTGGCGCGGGTCGTCAGATCGACCGACCACAGGTGTCCGTTCATGACGTCCGCGACATATGCAATGCCTGCCGCAGCGTCGACGGCCACGCCGTTGGGAATCGCAGTCGGAGACAGCGTGGTCTTCGACAGAACCGCGCCGGCCGGGGTGATCGCCCACAGGTTGGTTGCCCGGGTGTCGGTCATGTAGATGTTGCCGGTGTTCGTGTCGACATCGACGTCGACCGGGTAGAGGTTGTCGGCACGCACGATCGACTTGAGTGCTCCGCCCTTGCGTACGTCCGCCTGCCACAGCGTGCGGCCGTAATTCTCGTCGAAGAAGTTGGTGTCCGCGATGTAGAGGAAGCCGCGGACACTGTCGAAGGCGAGCTTGGTCGGCGTTGCCGACTTGTCGACCAGAATGCTCGACACGGCGTCGGCGGCGTTGGGGTCGACGACTCGGATGTTGCCGGACTTGTAGTCCGAGAAGTACGCGCGGTGTGTTGTGGGATCGACGACGACATCGTTGATCTGCGGACGCGAGCCGTCGGGGTTCTTCTCGCTCAGCGTGACCGTCTTTTCGACCTTGCCGGTCTTCGTGTCGACAATCGAGATCGCGCCGCCGTAGGAGGAGGACACGTATGCGCGTCCGAGGCCCGAGTCGACGGCAAGTGCCGACGGGTAACCGACGACGCCGTCGATGGTGCCGACAGACTTGCCGGTGTTCGTGTCGACGACGGACAACGAGCTGGTCGGTCCGCCGTACTGCGTGATGTATCCGCGGTGGGTTACCGAGTCGACGACGATGTCGCCGGGCTGGGTTGCGGTATAGCTTCCGACAACACCGTGTGTCGGATCCTCGGGTGAGGCGTGTGCAGCGGGAGCAGTGACGGCCAGGCCGACAGCAGCAGCGGCGACGGCGAGCGACGCGGTGACCGCACGCCGACGGTATTGCAGTTTCATGAGGGGTGTCCTACTTCTTTGGAAGACTCTGCGAAACCTGCCCAATCGAGGCAAGTCAGGCAAACCTAACCTAAGTTTCAATCTCGATGTTGAGACACGGGCCACACCCTGGGCGCGGATCGACACACCTCTCAATCGCCCGAAATTCTATTTCCACATAACGTGTGACCTTGCTCACATTACGGATGGATAACGGAACGGACACAACCCGACATTCACTCAGTCACCCCCACCTACCTGGGAAGAGTCTCCTGCGCTTTGTGTGACGCGTTGTACGTCCTTCGCCACGCCGCGTTATCAAATGGTGACACGAGCGACTCGAGCCGTTACCGTCGTTTTCGGCCGGGAAACTCGGCCACCTCCGGCCCGCCGCGCCAAGCCTTGTCCCGCGGGTACCGGACTTCCGACAGAGCATTCCAGGGACGAGGACGGGGGACCCAAAGTCCTCTGTGAGAACAGAAAAGTTCTCCAGTGGACACCGGTTCGATCGCAAGACCGAATCTTGGGGTGAAGCCAGACCCTTTCCAGCCAGGAAAGGCGAGGCCGGGCGACCTCTCAGCCCGAACCCGACAGCTGACCTCGCAGGCGCGTGTGGAGAGGATTTCGACCATCATGAGCGGACGCCATCGCAAGCCCACCACCACCGGCCGCACTGTCGCCAAGGTCGCCGTCACCGGCGCCATCATGGGCGTAGCAGGAATTGCAGCCACCGGAACCGCAAACGCTGCCCCCGACTCCGACTGGGATCGTCTCGCCCAGTGTGAGGCCGGCGGAAACTGGGCCATCAACACGGGCAACGGTTACCAGGGCGGACTGCAGTTCTCCCCCAGCACGTGGAACGCACACGGCGGCGGACAGTACGCAGCCACCGCAAACCAGGCCACTCGCGAGCAGCAGATCGTTGTTGCCGAGCGTGTTCTCGCAAACCAGGGTTGGGGCGCATGGCCGTCCTGCTCCTCCAGCCTCGGGCTGAGCAGCGGCGCCACCGAGCGTTCCGCTCCAGCCACCACGGCTCCTCAGGCAGCTCCGGCTCCGGCGCAGCAGGTCGCACAGACCGTTGCACACCCGGTCGCCGACGCCATCGATCAGGCAATCGCATTCGCCGAGGCCAACGGCATCCCGGTCGACCCGCAGATCCTCGCAGTCGCCGACACCGCGAAGTCGTTCCTCAAGTAACACCGGCAAGACTGTCCGCTCGGACGCTCGAACATCAAGAAGGCCCGCACCGATTCGGTGCGGGCCTTCTTCGTGTCGAGTTGTTATCGGTTGATGACGGTGTGCGGGTGTACGTAAGGAAGTGACTCCACCGGAACCGGAAAGGTGGTGTCCTCGCCGAAGGGTGAAAGTCCACCTGCGCGGGTCGATGACAATTCGGTCACTGCGTGATCTCCGTCTGCAGTTTCCGGCCATCCTGGATCTACATAGTGTTGCTTCGAATTGTTGGCCACGAAGTCATTTTGACAGGACGCCGTTACGCCGTACAGACCAGGTCTCTAATCTGATACCTGATGACCGAAACACGTGGCACCCCGGCGGGCAGTTCCGCAGCCGAAAGTCTGACCGATTGGCTCTCGGCGCGCAGTGACGCCGAGTTGACGGAGTTGCTGCGTCTGCGCCCCGATCTGGCCGTACCGCCGCCGAGCACGATGGTGGTTCTCAGCGGTCGGGCACAGCAACGCGCGTCGGTCAGCCGAGCCGCGGACGAACTCGACACCCTCGATTTCGGTCTTCTCGAATTGTTGGCACTGGCCGGCGCCGAGGAAACTCCGATGACGCGGGCGGAGCTCAACAGTGCGATCGCCGAACGCGCCCTGACCGGCAAGGGCAAGGTCACCAAGAAGGCCGTCGACAAGTCTCTGTCGAAGATGCGCGCGTCCGCCCTCATCTGGG
>NZ_LVCT01000800.1:0-4855 GCF_001647205.1 Rhodococcus sp. EPR-134 | reverse complement strand
CGAGATCTCGGCTGCGCTCAACGCTCTGGACACCCGCGAGCGGGATCTCCTCGAGACACTCGCCAACTCCAGCCCGATCGGTCGCACCCGCGACGCTGCCCCCGGAACGCCGCCTGAGCGCCCGGTTCAACGACTGCTGGCGGCCGGCCTGCTGCGGTGGCTCGACGAGCAGACCGTCGAGCTTCCGGCGACGGTTCGTCAGGTCATCCGCGGCGAGCCGGTTTTCGATCCGACGACGCTGACCGCACCTGTCATCGGGGGCGACAAACTCAAGCCGGCGGACGTGAACGCCGCAGCAGCCGGCGAGGCGCTCGAGTTGGTACGCCAATGCGAGAACGTGATCGCTGTTCTGGGCGCAGCGCCGGCCCCCGCACTGCGAGCCGGTGGGCTCGGTGTTCGAGAACTACGACGCGTGGCCAAGACGGCCGATCTCGACGAAGCGCGCGTGAGCCTACTTGTCGAGTTGCTCTCGGCAGCCGGACTCATCGCAAGTGGAACGCCAGACCCGGCGCCGGTCTCGGACAACGCGGACGAATACTGGACGCCCACGCTTGCGGTCGACGGCTGGCTGAACGCATCCACAGCGCGACGGTGGGAGGTCCTGGCGTCCGCCTGGGTCGACGTACCTCGAGTCCCGTGGATGATCGGGCTGCGCGATTCCACCGACAAGCCGATCGCGGCGTTGTCCGAGGAGGGCCGCGCTCCGGCGGCTCCGCGAGATCGTCAGGCCATTCTGGGGCTGCTCTCCGAACTCGACAGCGGCCAGACCGCGTCGGCCGTCGAGGTAAGTCGGCTGCTGGCGTGGCGACGCCCGCGATGGAGCGGGCGCCTGCGGACGTTCGCGATCGAGCGGACTCTGGACGAGGCCGCTGCTCTCGGGCTGGTGGCCCGCGGCGCGTTGTCGTCACCTGGACGAGCCTTGCTGCACGGCGGGGACGCCGAAGCCGAAATGCAGTCCGCGCTACCCGAGCCCATCGACTACATCCTGGTCCAGGCGGATCTGACTCTGGTTGCGCCCGGCCCGCTGGTACCGGACCTGCTCGAGCAGGTGAGCCTGGTCGCAGACATCGAGTCGGCCGGATCGGCGTCCATGTACCGCATCAGCGAGGACAGCGTGCGTCGTGCGCTCGACGCCGGTCTGACGGCCACCGAACTGCATGCGATGTTCGCTTCGAAATCGAAGACTCCTGTCCCCCAATCACTTTCGTATCTGATCGACGATGTCGCCCGTCGACACGGACGACTGCGTGCCGGAGTGGCGGCGTCGTTCATTCGATGTGAGGACGCGTCACTGCTGGCGGAGGTCCTCGCATCCGCAGTGGCCGAGCCGTTGGCACTGCGCGCCTTGGCTCCCACCGTCGCGATTTCGCAGGCCCCTCTCCGCGAAGTCCTGACCGAGCTGCGAGCCGCCGGATTCGCGCCGGCAGGTGAGGACTCCTCGGGCACGTTGGTCGATCTCCGCCCACGCGGGGCACGTGTACCCAACCGTCGCAGCCGACCGGCGTCGAGGATGCCGGCGAGCCCGTCGGCGGATCAGCTGGCGTCGTTGGTCCGCACGATGCGGGCCGGAGACCGTGCTTCCGCCCCCGGCCGCGGCGGAGTGCGAACGGACGGTTCACGGGAGAACAACGCCGCCACCATCGCCTTGCTGGCCACGGCGGCCCGAGACAATTCGAGCGTCAACATCGGCTACGTCGACGCCCAGGGGGTCGCGACGCATCGCATCGTCGACCCCGTCAGCGTGGGCGGCGGACAGCTGGACGCCTTCGACCCCGCGAGCGGCGCGGTTCGCCGTTTCACGTTGCACCGAATTACTTCCGTCAGCCCCGTCGACTCCGGAAAAAAGTAGCAAAAAAGAAGCAACTGGCTTTTTTCTGTAAATGAAGTATGGTCGAGGTCAGTTTGTGATTGCCACTTCGAAAAATGAGGAGCGACAATGGCTGACAAGGCGCCGGGTAAGAACATGAAGAAACCCGCCCAGTCGATCAAGGAACGCCGCGCGGAGAAGCGGGCGAAAACTGCGGAGTCTTCCGAGTTCATCCGTAAGCGGAAGCGGAGCTGACAGCAAAGTCCAGAGAAGACGAGCTGATTGCGAAGCTGACCAATGCCTGCCTCCACCGACACCCTCGTGCACCTGCACGAAACGTTCAACCTGTTCAAGTCACGTAATCGAGGAACTGACGCACGCTCGCGCGGGTACGCAGCGGGCATGACCCTCGCTTCACTCTGCGTCCTCGACGAACACGCTCGGCAATCCGGAATACTTCTATCGGATTTACCGCAGAAAGAGAATCAACCATCGTGAAAAGAACAATCCATACCCTGGACCGCATTCAAACGAGACTCGAATCGGAGCTTGATTCCACTCCGGGTGATTCCGAAAAGAATATCGGTTACCGGTCCGGAATTTCCGAAGCTATTACTCATGTAATGGAAATGCGGAAGTCAGTGGTCGCGCAGAAATAGGAGACGCATCGATTAGGCGCTCACCCCAATAACTGCCGCACACCACCCACCAGAAAGACGACCTGGTCCTCGTAGAAGTCGGCAAGCCGCTCCGGCGCGAGCGGCTTGCCACTTCCGCTCCAATCGTCCGCCCGGCTCAACGCCTGGAGGAAGCCCATCAAGGCAATCGCCCAGCGAGTCTCGAGCCGTTCGGGATCGGTAGCAGGAAAAGTACGACGGACCTGGTCGAGAAGATGTTCACGCAGGTGCAGCTCGGTCGCCTCGAGGGCTGGATGGCCCGGTCGTGACATCTGCGGCTGCGAGATCTGCGTGACGATTCTGATCCATCGCATTCCCCGCGTGCGATGGCGAAGGAGCAATGCCTTGTAGGGCGCAGTGACGGCCCGTACCAGCGCCTCGACCGTCGGCGGCGTCTTGTCGGCGGAGAGGGCGTCGACGTTCGCGCTGATCTGATCTCGCACCGACGTTCCCATGTCCAACAGCACCGCTGCGACCAGATCGTCCTTGGTTCCGAAATGGTAGTGGACCGATGACGGCCCGAGACCGGCCGCGGCGTTGACCGAGCGCAGCGAAACTGCATCCAATCCCTCTGTCGCGAAAAGCCGTTCAGCAGTTTTGAGCAAACGCAGACGCGTCGCGTCGCCTTGACGGTTCTGCCGGGAGTCGGTCATACGAACGAGCTTCGCACGGGCTCGACAAACGTCTCAACCGTGGCGAACGCGGAGTCAGAGTGATTCACGGTGTGCTCGCACCCTGTTGTCGCGATCCACCCAGCCGTGGGCGCGTGCGTAGACCACCATCGCGGAGAACTTCTGTCTCCACTCGGTGTTTCCGATCCGGGCAGCGACGGCTTGCTCCAAGTGGCCGATGTCGAGCCAGACGTGATCCCCCTCGAGTTCCCCCCACGGTTCCAGTACCCGACTCAGAGTCTCGGATCGATCGTCGCCGCCAACGACGACCGAGAGACTGGTGAAGTCGTCGACACTGTTCAGTTCGACGGTCGAGGAGTCGGGGGTGATTGTGACGTCCAGTTGCATACCTCTTCAATACTCCTTCGGAATGTACTTGGTTCAGTCGATCGACTTGCAACAACGATATCCGACGTCATTGCACCAGATAACGTTGAACTACAGGTGATTACAAATCTCCCACTGTGCGGGAGGCTCAACTTATTGGATCAGTTGATCCATGTTAGACATCTCGATCAGAGCGAGTGATCCAAATCACTCCCCTGTCGACAGGAGTTGTCATCGTGTGGTCCGCATCGTCCATCCGCTTCGGAGCCTTCCTCGCCCCGTACCACCCGCTCGACGCCGATCCCGCCCTGCAACTCAGACGCGATATCGACCTCATGACACACCTGGACCACCTCGGATTCGAAGAAGCGTGGATGGGTGAGCATCATTCGACCGGCGCCGAGATCGTGCCTGCCCCGGACATGTTCATCGCGGCCGCCGCAGAGCGAACCGAGCGCATCCAGTTCGGCACAGGCGTGACGTCTCTGCCCTATCACCACCCGTTGATCACGGCCGACCGCATCACTCAGCTCGATCTGCAGACCCGCGGACGGCTCATCTTCGGCACCGGCCCGGGCAAGATCCCCCTCGATGCACACATGATGGGCATCAACCCGTCGGACCAGCGTCGTCGCCAGGGCGAAGCGCTCGAGGCCATTCTCGCGTTGCTTCGCGGCGAGGTCGTCAACATGGAAACCGACTGGTTCACGTTGCGTGACGCACGCGCACAGCTGCCCACCTACCGCGCGGACGGCATCGAGACAGTGACAGCGTCCACGATTTCCCCCAACGGTTCGGTGCTCGCAGGCAAGAACGGCCTCTCCCTGCTCTCATTGGCGGCGAGTTCACCCAGCGGCTTCGACGCACTGGATCGCAACTGGGATGTGTACGAGAAGGTCTCGGCCGAACACGGCCACCGCGCCGACCGAGCGACGTGGCGTGTGGTCAATCCGATGTTCATCGCCGAGACCCGAGCCGAGGCCGAGCGCGCCGTGAGCCGGCGGATCGGATCGATGGCTTCTTACGTGAATCGACAGACCGGCCAGAACCCGGCCTGGGCAGATACACCTGCCGGAATCATCGATCAGTGGCGAAACGACACGCTCGGCGAGTTCGGTCAGGCGATCATCGGTACCCCCGAAGATGCGATCGCACAGATCGAGCGTCTGATCGAGAAGACGGGAGGGTTCGGCACGTTCTTGATCCTTCACGTCGACATGGCGAGCTGGGAGGACACCAAACGCAGCTACGAATTGTTCGCCTCCGAGGTGGTCCCGCACTTCCGGAAGCGAAATGTCGGGCGTCAGGCGAGCATGCAGTTCGCCGAGGACAATCGCGAATACCTGATCGGCGGGCTGGTCGGAGCGATCACC
>NZ_LVCT01000799.1:0-6398 GCF_001647205.1 Rhodococcus sp. EPR-134 | reverse complement strand
ACCGAGATCGCCGACCCGCCGCCGTTGGCACCCCATCAGATCCGCATCGACGTCGTCGCCTGCGGGATCTGCGGCAGCGACCTGAGCATGTCGAAGGACCCGTGCCGATTCGTCGAGGTCGCGCACGACGGGGGCTACCCGCTCGCCACCTTCGATCCGGACGCGCCAGTGGTGCTGGGGCACGAATACGCGGGTATCGTCTCCGAGACCGGTTCTGCAGTAGACGATTTCGCGATCGGCGATCGGGTGGCCGGCATCGGCTTGGCCACCGACACCGCTACCGGGATCCCGACGATCATCGGCTACTCGAACGAGTACCACGGCGCGTTCGGCGATCACATAGTCGTCGACGCGTTCTGGGTCCGCAAAGTTCCCGACCACCTGTCACTCGAGCACGCCACACTTGCCGAACCTCTCCACGTCGGCGAGATGCATCTCCAACAGTCCGGCCTCACCTCGGCCGATTCGGCGCTCGTCATCGGTTGCGGAACGATCGGACTGGGCGCCATCGTCGCCGCGAAAGCGCGCGGAGCGCAGATCGTCATCGCGTCGGAGCCCTCCCCCAAACGACGCGAGCTCGCCGCGAAGATGGGCGCGGACATCGTCGTCGATCCGGCCGAGCAGGATCCGATCGAACTGTGGAATCGAATGATCGCCGAAGGCAACCAGCTTGTCGGCCAGGCCGCGAACGGAGTTCTGATCGCCTACGAATGCAGCGGGCGGGCGGGAGTCATCGGAGAACTGATGCACACTCTGCCGTTCAACTCGCGGATTCAGGTTCTGGCTGCGCCGTTCGGCGACGAGACGATCATTCCCGTCGTCGGGCAGTTCCGGAGGATCTCGATCAACTTCGGTCACGGTCCTTACGAGAATGCCTACGACATCACCCTGCAGAGGCTCGCCGACGGCGAGATCGACGCCGAAGCGATCATCACCGGCAGGGTCGGTCTGGATGGAGTCTCGGACGCTTTCGCAGCTCTGCGCGCACCCGACGAACACGTGAAGATCCTCGTACTACCCGCGGGCCTCCCGGAATAGCGGTCGATCCTGCCCTGTTGACGTAGGGGTGCTCGCACTCGGGCACCTCTACTTCGGGCTGTGCGAGCGTCGCCTGTTGGCGTCTGCGCCCCGATACCAGGACAATGGCAGGGTTGGCGTCAGCCGACAACGCGGCGCAACGCTCTGTGGCTGCCGCGTTTGCTTCACTAGGAGGATTCCGTGACCGACGGACCGTTGATCGTCCAATCCGACAAGACGCTGCTGTTGGAGGTCGACCACGAGCGCGCCGGCGATGCCAGGCAGGCAATCGCCCCCTTCGCGGAACTCGAACGGGCCCCCGAACACGTCCACACGTATCGCATCACTCCCCTGGCCTTGTGGAATGCCCGCGCCGCCGGACACGACGCCGAGCAGGTTGTCGACGCGCTCGTGTCGTACTCACGATTCGCGGTTCCACAACCGCTGCTGGTCGACATCGTCGACACGATGGCCAGGTACGGACGCTTACAGCTGGTCAAGAGCCCGGTGCACGGCCTCATCCTGGTCAGCCTCGACCGCGCAGTCCTCACCGAGGTGATGCGACACAAGAAGATCTCGCCGATGCTCGGTGAGAAGGTCGACGACGACACCGTGATCGTCCACCCGAGCGAACGCGGCCGCCTCAAGCAGATGCTGCTCAAGGTGGGCTGGCCGGCCGAGGACCTCGCCGGCTACGTGGACGGCGAAGCGCACCCGATCGATCTCGCTTTCGAAGAGGGCCACTGGGAACTGCGCGACTACCAGCAGATGGCAGCGGATTCGTTCTGGGCCGGCGGTTCGGGCGTCGTCGTGCTGCCGTGTGGCGCCGGCAAGACGATGGTGGGCGCCGCAGCGATGGCAAAGGCCAAGGCCACCACCCTCATCCTCGTCACCAATACCGTTGCCGGTCGTCAGTGGAAGCGTGAGTTGATCGCGCGTACATCGTTGACCGAGGAAGAAATCGGCGAATACTCCGGCGAGCGCAAGGAGATTCGGCCGGTCACGATCGCCACGTACCAGGTGATCACACGTCGCACGAAGGGCGAGTACAAGCACCTCGAACTTTTCGATTCCCGAGACTGGGGATTGGTGATCTACGACGAGGTACACCTGCTCCCCGCGCCGGTCTTCCGGATGACGGCAGACCTGCAGTCACGCCGCCGTCTCGGCCTGACCGCGACGTTGGTTCGTGAGGACGGACGCGAAGGCGACGTCTTTTCGCTCATCGGACCCAAGCGCTACGACGCTCCGTGGAAGGACATCGAAGCGCAGGGCTGGATCGCACCGGCAGACTGCGTCGAGGTGCGAGTGACGATGACGGACGCCGAGCGCATGTCCTATGCCGTCGCCGAACCGGAGGAGCGCTACAAACTGTGCTCGACGGCGCACACCAAAATTGCTGTCGTGAAGTCGATTCTGGCCAAGCACCCGGATTCACCAACCTTGGTGATCGGTGCGTATCTCGATCAGCTCGACGAACTCGGCGAAGCCCTGAACGCGCCGGTGATCAAGGGATCCACCAAGAACAA
The DNA here is from genome assembly GCF_001647205.1 of Rhodococcus sp. EPR-134. Lineage (NCBI taxonomy): Bacteria > Bacillati > Actinomycetota > Actinomycetes > Mycobacteriales > Nocardiaceae > Rhodococcus > Rhodococcus sp. EPR-134. Next base: position 3,852 of record NZ_LVCT01000799.1, on the reverse strand, counting down.
GGAACGTGAGATCCTGTTCGATCAGTTCCGTAACGGTGAGATCCAGACGCTGGTGGTGAGCAAGGTCGCGAACTTCTCGATCGACCTTCCGGAGGCGTCTGTCGCCGTGCAGGTTTCGGGAACCTTCGGGTCGAGACAGGAAGAGGCTCAGCGCCTCGGACGACTGTTGCGACCCAAGCACGACGGCGGTCAGGCTCACTTCTATTCGGTGGTCTCGCGCGACACTCTCGATGCGGAGTATGCGGCACATCGTCAGCGATTCCTCGCCGAACAGGGCTACGCCTACCGGATCACCGACGCCGATGACCTGCTCGGACCTGCAATCGGCTGAGCATTTCTGCAACACGTTGCAGAATAAAATGGACATACGTCCAGTTATCTGTAGAGTGTCCCCAGTCACAGTCGTGTCCATCGGCCGGGGGTCACCTGCACCATGCGCTCAGTTCCACGTCTACGGGGTCGGCTCGCCGGGACCATTTCGCTGCTGACTGCCGCCGTCGTCGTCGCCACGACCGGCGTCAGTGCGGCCGCTCCGAGTCCTGCTCCCACCACGCAGAACTCGGTGTACGCACTTGCGAACGGTTGCTTCGCACTTCGTACGGAGTCCGGCGATTTCGTCCGTCGTGACGGGTCGGCGTACCTCACCGACGTAACGAAAGCCGCAGACGCCGAACCGTTCCGACTACATGCGGCCCAGTTGGGTCGATTCATGCTGTACGGCCCGGACGGGTCGATGCTCTCGCACGACGGCGCAGACTCGGTGCTCGCCACTTCCGAAGCAACTCCGTCCACCGACTGGACCGTGATGTCCACTGGCGAGTCCTTCGTTCTGACAGCGACCTCGAACGGCCGACAACTGATCTCGCGAGATTTGATGCTCACGATGTCCGATCCCGGTGACGTTCCCGAATCTGCGTTCACGCTGATCCCGCGCGACGGCTGCGCCGACTTCCCCGAAGCGGAGGTGGGCGCAAACGGCGTTCCGGGAGAAATCGGACCGAACGGTGAAGTCACCGGATTCATCGACACACACGTGCACATGAATGCTTCCGAGTTCATGGGCGGAAACCTGCACTGCGGCCGACCTTTCGATCCTCAGGGCGTCACCGCAGCGCTCGTCGACTGCCCGGACCATCAACCCGACGGGATACCGGCGCTCCTCGAAAACGTTCTGTCGTACGGCAATCCCTTCGAAACTCACGACACCACCGGCTGGCCGAGTTTCACCGACTGGCCGGCGCACGATTCACTGACACACGAGCAGACGTACTACAAGTGGGTCGAGCGGGCCTGGCGTGGCGGTCTGCGAATCTTCACCAACCTCTTTGTCGCCAACCGTGTCCTGTGCGAGCTGTATCCGAGTAAACGAAATCCCTGTGACGAGATGGAGACCGTCCGGATCCAGGCGCAGCAGACACGCGAACTCCAGGACTACATCGACGCCCAGTACGGCGGTCCCGGCCGGGGTTGGTTCCGCATCGTGAGCTCCCCTGAACAGGCCAGGCAGGTGGCCGCCGACGGAAAGCTGGCCGTCACCCTCGGGGTGGAGGTGTCCGAACCCTTCGGTTGCTCTGTGCGCAACGGTATTTCGCAGTGCACCGAGGACGACATCGACCGCGGCCTGGACGAGTTGTACGACCTCGGTGTCCGGCAGATGATCGTCACGCACAAGTTCGACAACGCCCTCGGCGGTGCCCGTTTCGACGGCGGCGTCACCGGAGTGGCCGTCAACATCGGCAACTACCTGGGCACCGGGGAGTTCTGGCAGTCGGAACCATGCACCGGCGTTGCCGAGGACAATGTGCTGCCCACCAAGGTCGACGGCGCACAGAATCTTCTCGCGGTACTCCCACCCGGAGTGATGCTTCCGGTGTACCCCTCTGGTCCGCAATGCAATTCGCACGGCCTGACCGACCTCGGCGCGTACACGATCCGAGGTTTGATGGACCGAGGGATGATCGTGGACATCGATCACATGAGCGTCAAGACCGCCGAAGCGGCTCTCGATATTCTCGAAGCTGCGAACTACTCCGGCGTCGTTTCCAGTCACAGCTGGAGCGACCCGAGCCTGTACAAGCGGATCTACGCACTCGGCGGATTTGTCGCCCTGTACGCCGGGCAACTTGACGCATCGGACGAAAAGCCCGAGGAGCGTGGGTTCATCGACCAGTGGCGGGACGCACGGGCGATGCGAAGCGAGAACTACTACTTCGGTTTCGGCTACGGCGCCGACACCAACGGCTTCGGGCCGCAGGCCGCACCGCGCGGCGACGCCGCAGAAAATCCGCTGCAATATCCGTACACCGCCTTCGACGGCACCGTCATGGACCAGCAGCGCGCCGGCACCCGGGTTTTCGACGTGAACACCGACGGCGTTGCCCAGTACGGGATGATTCCCGACTGGATCGCGGACATGCGTATTGCTGCGGGCGCCGACGGCGACACGATCATCGAGGACATGAGCCGTGGCGCCGAGGCTTACCTGCAGATGTGGGAGCGCGCGCGAAACTAGCTACGCTGGTGGACGGTCCCCGGGAGATCGGGGGCCGGTCCTAGATCGTCCGGCACCACCCGAAGGATTTTTTCGTGGCTGACTTCCAGTTCACCGTCGACAAGGCTCACGCCAAGTCGGTCAACGACACACTGGCCGATGTACGCCGCCTGCAGATTTCTGCGGTGATCTTCGCGATCGTCCTCGCCGCGGTCGGGGCCTGGTTGATCAGCATGGGTGAGGTGTGGTCCATCATCATCGGCGCGGTCCTCGCCATCGGTGCGGCCAGTTCACTGTGGGTCGCCTTGTGGGCACCTCGCAAGGTGGGAAGCGTCGAATCTCTGTATGCGGACAACCCACTGGTTCCCGCGATCGTCACCGAGGTTCACCCTCGAGCGGCGACCCTGACGGCACTGATCGACATCGCGAAGCCGGCGGCCGGAGCACCGAAGTACGCGCTCGTCAGCCGCAACGTTCGACTCAATCCGAAGTGGCGAGTCGGCGACCGCATTCCGTCGGTCGCACTGCGTTCGGATCGTTCCACCCGCAGCAAGGCTGACACGTGGCAGATGGTCAGTCCCATGCCGATCGAGTGGGGGACCAAGGACTCGGCAGTGCTGGCACGCGCGATCGCTGCTGTCAGTGCGAGCGAGTGGAACTTCCTGCAGAGCCGGATTCCCGATTCCGAAGAAGTTCGCACCCACCCCGATCGCCGGGTTCTGATCAACCCGGCCGATCTTCCTGACTCGCTGCGCTAGCCCCAACGGTTACGCGAGCGCGGGCAGCACTTCCTTCTCGAACATCTCGATTCCCGACGTGTCGAACGCGGCCTCGGGGAAGTAGAAGATTCCGTACTCGAGTCCCTGCGCCTCGAGCGCCGACAGGTTCTCGATGATCTGCTCGGGCGTACCCACGGCAGGCATTCCGCGGAACGCATCGAGCGACGCATCGGCGGCAGCTTCGCCGACCAACGGCGTCAGTCGGGCCTTCAGTGTCTCCAACCGCTGAGCCACCTCGGATTCCGTCGCGCCGATGGCCACGTTGTAGTTGGCCGAACGGACGATGGCGTCGAAATCGGTACCGACGGTGTCGCAGTGCTTCTTCAGGATCTCGGACTTGTGCGCGAAGCCGGCCGGGGTGCCGTCGAAGTTCGTGTACTGCGCGTACTTGGCCGCGATCTTGAGTGTGACCTTCTCGCCGCCACCGGCAACCCAGATGGGAATTCCGCCCTCTTGCAACGGAAGTGGACGGCACAGCGCTCCGTCGACCTGGTAGTACTTGCCGTCGAGCGTCGAACTGCCGGTCGACCACGCCTGCTGCATGATCTGGATTCCTTCGTCGAGGCGGCCCAGACGCTCACC
>NZ_LVCT01000798.1:0-3659 GCF_001647205.1 Rhodococcus sp. EPR-134 | reverse complement strand
GGTCGCGGCGACCTTGGCGAGGTACGCCGGGTTTCGGTAGCTCATGGCGGTACACATCTGGCCGAGTCGGATACGCGACGTCGATGCACCGAGTGCGGCCATCAACGTCCACGCCTCGTGAGTCGCTTCTTCCGTCGGCTGGGGAACGGTGTGGAAGTGGTCGTAGACCCACACCGACTCCCACGGCCCTGCCTCCGCGCGCAGCGTGAAGTCTCGCATCACCTCCCACTGCTTCGCGGGGTCGATGCCGACCAGGTCCAGACGCCAGCCTTGAGGTACGAACAGTCCGAATCGCATGTAGCGAGCCTACCTACAGTTTCCCGACGCGCGACCGGGGTGACACCCGCGGAGAGTAGACCGGAATGAAGCGGAACATCATCGCCGCGCCGGCGAACGACGTCGCGCCCAGGGCGGCGAATGCCCACCCGAGTGGGAGCACCGCGGCGAGTAGACCGATCGCGAGCGGCCCACCGAACATGCCGGTGTCGTGAGTCAATCGCCATGCAGCGAGGAACTCGGCGCGTTCTTCGGGCGGGGCGATATCGGCACCGAGGGTCATGATCACGCCGTTGCCCAGTCCGTTGCCGATCCCCATCACGACAGCGACCACGGTCAATCCCACTGCACCCGTCGAGAACGGCAACAGTAGGTACGACACACCGATCACCGTCAGCGAAGGCACCGCGACCAGCCTGCGGCCGTATCGGTCCATGATGTGTCCGGCCGGGTACGAGCACAGCAGGTCCACGGCCGCACCGATACCGAAGATCACACTCACCTGGGCTGCATCCAATCCGAGGTGCAATGCCCACAATGGAAGAACGGCCTCACGCGAAGCGCGGGCGGCGCCCATCAGAAGGGAGCCTGTCCCGAGCGTCGACAGAGCGGCACGATGACGGCGAAGGATCTCCGGGAGCGTGACGTGTCCGTGATCGCTGTTGCCTGCCTGCACCTTTCGTGGCGGGTCGGGAACGCGGGCCATCAGCGCCCCGGCGAGCACGACGCCCACCAACTGGACGAGGAATCCTCCGCGCGCTCCCACCAGGAGAATCACGCCGGCCCCGATGAGCGGTCCCAGGAAGAAACCCAACCGCCACATCGCGGCGAACGACGACATTGCTCGGGCCCGAAGACCGAGTGGCACGGTCTCGGCGAGGTAGCTCTGCCGCGCAAGGCCCCACACCGCATTCGCCAATCCGGTCAACAGTGCGCCGATACCGAGCATCCACGGAGTCTGCGCAAGGAGACAAATCACCACTCCTGTTGCACCCAAGGAACTTCCGCCGATGATCGACCTGCGCTCACCGAAACGCGACACGATCCTGCCGGCGGGGAGGTCACCGAGTACGGCGCCCAAACCACCGAGTGCAACGATCAGGCCGGCGACGGCAACCGATGCACCCAGGTCGCGCGCGGTGACGGCCATGATGGGGGCAGCCGCTCCCTGACCGATCCCGAAGATGGCCGCCGGTACGAAAACCGTTGTGACGAGTGGCTTGAGACCGGCAATCGCCGGCTGTTCCTTGGGCAGTGTTTCCGTCACGCGCTCACTTCTGCCGCGTCAGCGGCCCGCGAAAACCGATTCGCCGGACGATCGAGGCCGTAGTGACCCCGCAGGGTGGATTCCGTGTATTCGGTCCGGAAGATCCCACGCGCCTGCAGAATCGGCACGACCCGGTCGACGAACACCTCGAGCCCTCCAGGCAGATAGGGCGGCATGATGTTGAAGCCGTCCGCGGCGCCCTTGTCGAACCATTCGGTCAACTCGTCCGCGACCTGCTCCGGTGTCCCGGCAAATGTCCGATGCCCACGGCCACCGCCGAGTTTGCCGATCAGTTCACGGACGGTGAGGTTTTCGCTCTCTGCAAGGTCTTTGACGAGCTGGTATCGACTCTTGTTTCCTTGGATGCGATCGATGTCCGGCAACGGTGGCAGCGGGGCATCCAGCGAATGCTCGGTGAGGTCGACGCCCACCATGTTCGAGAGTTGGCGCAGCGAGTACTCAGGTGAGATGAGATCCGTGAACGACTGCTCCAGTGCCTTGGCTTCTTCTTCCGTATCCGCGATGAAGGGAACGATGCCTGGCAGCACCTTGATCTCGTCGGGACTACGCCCGTACTTGATCAGCCGCGCTTTGAGGTCGGTGTAGAAATCCTGCCCCTGCTCGAGTGTTCGTTGAGCGGTGAACACGGCCTCGGCATACCTCGCCGCGAAATCCTTACCGCTCTCGGAGGAACCGGCCTGTACAAGCATCGGACGTCCCTGTGGAGACCTCGGCGAATTGAGCGGGCCAGCCACCGTGAATCGTTGACCGTCATGGTCGATGCGATGGACACGATCAGGATCGGCGAAGATTCCGGTCTCTTCGTCCAGGACAACTGCCCCCTCTTCCCAGCTGTCCCAGAGTCCGAGCGTCACGTCGAGAAACTCCTCGGCGCGCTCGTAACGACCGCTGTGCGTCGGTACCGCATCGAGGCCGAAGTTCGCGGCCTCGTCGGCGCCGGCCGACGTCACGATGTTCCACCCGCCTCGTCCGCCACTGATGTGATCGAGGGAAGCGAACTTCCTTGCCAGAGTGTACGGATCGCTGTAACTGGTCGACGCGGTTGCAATCAGCCCCACCTTGTCGGTGGCCGCCGCGATCGCCGACAGCAAGGTGACGGGTTCGAAGATCGCCTGGGTGTTGTACTTGACCCGCGGGCCGACTGCTAGACCGTCGGCGAAGAACACCGAGTCCAGCTTTCCACGCTCGGCGATTCTCCCCAATTCCTGGAAGTGCTTGACGTCCAGGAGGTTGGCCGCATTTGTGCGTGGGTGGCGCCACGCCGCCTCATGATGGCCGACGCCCATCAGGAAGGCGTTCAGATGAAATTGTCGTTCGGACATGAGTTCGCAGAATCTTTCCGTGAATGTGTGGTCAGGTGGTGACGCGCCAGCGCGAGAGCCGACGTTCGATCAGGACCAGAATCGCGTTGATTGTCAGACCCAACAACGAGATCGCGACGATGCCCGCGTACATGTTCGGGATCTGGAAGTTGAGTTGTGAAGCGGTGATCAGATACCCGAGACCGGCTTTGGCCCCGACCATTTCGGCGGCGATCAGCACGAGAATCGACGACGCGGCTGCCATGCGGATACCCGTGAAGATCGTGGGAACAGCGGCGGGCAGAACCACCTTCTGGAACAGCCGAATCGAGGAGAACCCCAGCGAGGCAGCGGACTTGATCAGCAGGGGGTCCACTGTTCGCACACCGGAGATCGTGTTGAGCAGAATCGGGAAGGTGCAGGCGTAGATCACCAGGGCGATCTTCGATTCCTCACCGATTCCGAGAATCAGCACGAAGACGGGAAGCAGAGCCAAGGCTGCTGTGTTGCGGAACAATTCGAGAATCGGGTTGAGGAAGTCGGAGACCGGGCGGTACCAGGCGATCGCGATTCCCAACGGAATCGCGATCGCGATGGCCACGAAGAATCCGGTCAGCGCACGCGTCAGACTGGCCGAAACATGCTCTTGCAATTGTCCGTTCTCGGCGAGAGTGAAGAATGCGGACACAACTTCGGTGAAGGGCGGGAGGAAGACCTTGTCCACCAGCCCGAGCCGAGGTGCCGCTTCCCAGATCCCGAGGAAGATCGCGATCGCAATCGACGGCTTGGCAATC
>NZ_LVCT01000797.1:0-4302 GCF_001647205.1 Rhodococcus sp. EPR-134 | reverse complement strand
GACCACCTCCGGCGTCGCCAATGCGCTAGACATGTGCAACCTCCTTGGCAGGATCGAGTTCGCCGGCCCGAGCGCGCTCGACTTCACCGTGCAGCAGCGTCCAGATCCGGTGCCGGAACACTCGGAACTCCTCACCTGATCGCACGTCGTCGCCGGACCGGTCGATGTCGATGTCGACGATCGTCTTGACGCGCCCCGGCCGCGAAGTCAGTACTGCAACACGTTGCCCGAGGTAGATGGCCTCGTCGATTCCGTGGGTGATGAACAAGATGGTCTTGCCGGTGGCCTTCCAGATGCGCAGAAGCTCGTCCTGCAGCGACTCTCGCGTCTGTGCGTCCAGCGCAGCAAATGGTTCGTCCATCAGCAACACTTCGGGGTCGAATGCCAGGCTGCGGGCGATCGCGACTCGCTGCTTCATTCCACCGGACAACTCGTGCGGATAGCGATCCGCGAAACCTTGCAGACCGACCAGTTCGAGGTAATGCTCGGCGAGCTCGCGTCGCTCGCTCTTCTTCACGCCCTTCGCTTCGAGTCCGAACTCGATGTTGTGACGTGCAGTTCGCCATGGAAGTAGCGCGTATTGCTGGAAGACGATTCCCCGATCCAAGCCTGGGCCCGTGATCTGCTTGCCGTCCAGAAGGATTCGACCGGAAGTGGGCGAACTGAGTCCTCCGAGGAGGTCCAGCAGAGTCGACTTGCCGCAACCACTCGGCCCGACGAGGACCAGGAACTCCCCCGGCGCCACGTCGATGTTGATGTCCTCGACCGCGGTGAAAACTTCGTCGGCCCCACGAATGTCGAACTGTTTGGTGACGTGCTCGAGCCGTAGTTTCGGTTCTGTGCTCATTTTGCTGCCTCCAGTGCCTGTCCGTCAGCGCCGCTGTCGGGTGAATACGTTCCGTTGGCGTACGGGTTGAATTCGTTGGTGTAGATGTCCGACGGCTTCAACTTTCCTTCTTCGAGTTCGCCGTTACGGGTGAGCCAGTCGATCCACGTGCTGATCTCGGTATCGGTGATCGTTCCGCCGGGGCCGGCGACTCCTGGGCTCTTCCAGTAGCTGATGAGCTTGGTGTCCTCGTTGCGTCCGCGGCTGTTGATGATCGACGTCAGCTTCGCGACCACTTCTTCTCGTGGGTGTGTCTGCGTCCAGCGGATGGCCCTCGCTGTTCCCTGCACGAAATCGGCGACCGCCTCCTTGTTCTGCGCGATGTAGTCGTCACGGAACACCAACGTGCCGTAGGTGAACGAGCCGAACAACGATTCGTCCGTGAACAGCTCGCGAAGGCCACCACGTTCGAGCGCGGAGTCACGGAAGACCGAGCCGAGGGTGGCGACGTCGATCTGTCCCTGCCGCAAAGCTTGTTCCGTGTTGACCGGCGGAACCACGATCAGTTCCACCTGCTTGATCTCGTCCGGTGTAAGCCCCTCCCGCGCAAGCCATTCACGCACGACGAACTCGTGGTGCGCACCGAGGGTGTTCATCCCGACCTTCTTGCCGATCAGGTCCTTCGCCGATTTGATCGGACTGTCGTCGAGAACGTAGTACCCGTTGAAGCTCTCCTTGTCGGAGCCGTAGTACCCGATGACCGAGGTGATCGGTGAACCCGCGGAAGCCAACTTCACCACCGCCCCGTTGAACGCTCCGCCGAACTCGGTTTGACCGGTCGCTGCGTTCTGAATGCTCTGAGGGCCGCTGGTCGTATCGCCGATCCAGTTGAGCTCCACGTCGTTGAAGTAGCCGAGGTCAGCGGCCAGTTCGGGGTAGATGACCTGTCCGGTGCTGCCCTCGTACCGCAGGACGGTCTTGCCGTCGGCGGTCTTGACCACTTCGTCGGAGGAGCCCGAGCAGGCAACGGCAAAACTGGACAGAGTGACAAGAGCGACGACCGCGGCTACCGAGCGCGCGAAACGAGGGCGAATCATGAAGTTGCTTCCTGTAGAAGATGATTGGTTCAGTTCTCGGCTACACCTGTCCGGAGCGCCGTGTGCGGCGCTCGGCACAGGCAGGTGTGGGGAATGTCAGTTCAACGACAACAGTTGAGCGACATGAGCGGGAAAGACCGAAACACGTGAGACTCCAATGAATGTGCAGACAGGATCGAGCCGTGAGCAGTGCCGAAACCATACGTCGGCACCCACTACCTGGGTCAACGGTTACATTCATGCCGGATTTAATGTGTGAGGTCCGTATCATGAGGGCATGCTTTCGCCGACGACTGCGCAGGACTTCGAGCAACACCGTGGCCACCTGACGTCGGTGGCCTACCGTCTCACCGGAAGTTTCAGCGACGCTCAGGATGCGGTGCAGGAGGCATGGATACGCTTGCAAGTCGCACAATCGAGACAAGGAAGCGACCTCGAGATCCGCGAGCTGCGCGGATGGCTCACCACTGTTGTCGGTCGGATCTGCCTCGATCATCTCAAATCGGCCGCGGTCAGAAGAGAAAGCTATGTCGGACAGTGGCTTCCGGAGCCGATCGTCACGCCCGTCGACGCCACCTCGGGCACACCCTCAGCGACACCCGATCCGCTGGAGTACGTCGTGACGCAGGAACAGAATCGTTTTGCTGCCCTCGTCGTCCTGGACACCCTTACTCCCGCTCAACGCGTTGCCTTCGTCCTGCATGACGGCTTCGACGTGCCCTTCGCCGAGGTTGCGCGCATCCTCGACATCGAAGTAGCCACTGCCCGTCAGTTGGCCTCGCGGGCCCGTAAAGCCGCAGCGTCGGCGCCGGTCCCGGTCAGTAGCGAGGAGCATGCTGCTGCCGTCGAGCGATTGGTGACGGCTATCGCGAGTGGAGATCTGAACGCCGTGATAGGTGCACTCGATCCCGATGCCGTCCTGATCGGTGACGCAGGCGGAACTACCCGCACGGCTGTCAACATTGTGCGCGGCAGCGATCGTGTCGCGCGGTTCTATCTGGGATTGGCCCGCAAGTACGGACCGGCGGCGTTGTTCTCGATGTCGCCAGTTCTCGTCAACGGACAGCTCGGCGGTGTATTCGCCGGCTCACCAGGGGATGACCAGTACCCGCAGTTCGCCGCTCGCGTTGCCGGCTTCACTGTCCGCGACGGAATCGTGTGCGCGGCCTACGACATTGCGAATCCAGCCAAGTTCAGCGCTGTGCCGATGCTCGATCACACCGAACCCGAACGCAAGTAGCGAGACTCCCATTCCTCGAGGTGTGATCTGGACACCTGCGTGCCGAACCACAGTCGGTGCAGTACATCCGATCCCAGATGGTGCAATTCGGTGTGCGTCCTCCACTGCTGCGACGCCCACTCGGGTTCGTTGTGGGCGGCGTCGATCCCGGCCATCGCGCTACCTCGCAGTTCGAAGTCCAGGTCCCGTCGAAGCTCCGAAAGCTCCGACCAATTCGCCTGTGGTGCATAGTGCCTCGCGCGAATTTCGGTCAGTAGCTTGAACAGGACGCTACTCGCCCGTTCGTCGACCCAGATCAGAGTGCGTCGATGCGCACCGCGCCCCACCGTCCACAGGACCACCAACGCCACGACGACGCCGATTGCCGTCTCGAGCATGCGGCTGAGGATCAGATGTCGGACGGTCCCGTGCGCACCACCGGCCGCGCCGAGGAGAATCGCGAGGGCGGTGATGAAGATGACGGCTATCCCGTAATTCCGCACCAGGAACAGCTCGATCCCCGCCATCAGGACTGCAAGTACCGCCACCAACCACAGACCGGTCGGACTCCAGGAGTAGATGGCACCCAACAGAATCAACCCGAGGACGGTCCCACCGATGCGGTGGATTCCGCGATAGGTGCCCAGTATTCGGTCCGGTCCTTGATGAAGGACCATCGCCGCGGCGATCACCGCCCAGTCCGGGCGATCGATGCCGAGCAGGACGGTGAGGGTTCCCGCCGCCATACAGGCAATGGACAGCCGAAGTGCCGTCACCGACGCTCGGCTGGACCGATTGCAGGCGCGGAGGAACCGATATCGGATCGTCGGGTCGGGCAGAGGCGGGTGAGCACCGACGTCGTCGACGTCGAACGCGGGGTCGGCCATGAGTTCCGGATCGTGGTCGTCGGAGATCGCCCTGGCCATCGAGATCTGCGCTCGTTCGAGTTCACGGGTCAACGGGTGGTCTTTCCCGACGATTGCGCCGCGGTAGAGGCACTGCCACGCGTCGTGCAGCCGAAGTGCTGCAGCGTGGCGTTTGTCTCGCGTGAGTTCGGGTGGGGCGTACGTCGCCTGAGCGTCCGTGTACTCCGCAACGGCCGAGACGGCTGCCTGTACAGCGCTGCGTTCGACAGCTCTCGGTGCCCACAGGATTCCCGT
>NZ_LVCT01000796.1:0-18033 GCF_001647205.1 Rhodococcus sp. EPR-134 | reverse complement strand
GGTGAGCAACAGAAAGAACGCGCCCGGTGGACCCAATCGAAGCGCGTCGACGGTGAAGGCGCAGGTCGACACCACGACGGCCATGATCAGCACGACAAAGACCAGCAGCACCGTCGGCGCTCCCTCGGCGATGGCTCGGTGGACGGGCTCACCCACCGATGCCCCGACGAAGGACAGGATCGTCAGCGCCGTCGCAGCGATACCGACTGCCTTCCACCTGCTCCGGTACGGACGACCCTCACCGTAGATCGATGCAAATGCACCGAGGCCGACCAGGAGCGAAGCAGACCCGAATCCGAGCAGTGTGGCGATGGCCGCCGGAATCGCCAGGGCGAGGGCGACGCGCACCGCTCCGGGGTACCGGTTTCCCACCGGCGGCAATCCGAACAGGACGCTGCGCGCCGGCCGCGGAGCCGGGAGGTCGGACTCGTGACCCGCTGATGTTTCTTCGGGGTCCACTGCCCATCCTTCGCGCCGGCCTGTTCGTGTCTGTGTCGTCCCATTCTTGCGGGCGGCCGACGTGGAATTCGAGGCGGGTCCGGAGGTCGATTCGACCACCCCTTTATTGACACTATGTCAACAGTGTGGATGATAGGTGGAGTCGGATCCGCTCGCGGGTCGCACTTCATCGATCGGGAGAATCACGATGACGCAAGGATCTACCGCAACCCGGACCGCAGAACGACGGTCCCCGTGGATGGACGACGAATTGGAGGCCGTGGCCGACCTGGCAAGGAACTTCTTCGCCAAACACGTCACACCGCATCAGAAACGCTTCGCGTCCCAAGGTTTTCCCGACAAATCCGCATATCGAGAACTCGGGGCGCTCGGGCTCGCCGGCATGTCGATCCCCACCGAGTACGGCGGCGGAGGAGGAACTTTCGCGCACGACGCCGTGCTGTTCCACGAGCAGGTCATGGCGGGTGATCATTCACTCCAACTCGGCGTGCACTCGGGAATCGTGCCGCACTACCTCAATGCCTACGCCGATCACGAGCACAAACTGCGCTGGCTACCGAAGCTGGTGAGTGGCGAGTGGGTGGGCGCAATCGCCATGACCGAGCCCGGCACCGGATCCGACTTGCAGAACATCACCACCCGAGCCGTCCGCGACGGTGACGACTATCTGATCAGCGGCGCAAAGACCTTCATCTCCAACGGTCGCAACTGTGATCTGGTGATTATTGCCGCCAAGACCGATCCCAGCCTCGGAGCGCGTGGAGTGTCGCTCATCGTGGCCGAGGTCGATGACAACACACCGGGTTTCGAGCGCGGGCGAATACTCGAGAAGGTCGGACAGAAGGGCCAGGACACCACCGAGCTGTTGTTCGACCGGTTGCGGGTGCCTGCAACAAACCTGCTCGGGGACCGCGAAGGCACAGGGTTTGCCCAGCTGATGCAGCAGCTACTGCCCGAACGATTGATCTGCGGAGTTGCAGCCACTGCGGCAATGGAGCGTGCAGTCGCCCTCACCATCGAGTACACCAAATCCCGAAACATGTTCGGGCAAAAGCTCTTCGATCTGCAGAACACGCGCTTCGAACTTGCCGAGTGCGCGTCCATCGCTCGTATCTCACGAACGTTCATCGACGACTGCATCGTCAAATACCTTGCCGGGCAGCTCGATGCGACTACCGCCGCGATGGCCAAGTACTGGCTCACCGATCAGCAGTGCGCCGTGATCGACCGCTGCGTGCAACTACACGGCGGGTACGGCTACATACTCGAATATCCCATCGCTCAGATGTATGCCGACGCTCGTATTCAGCGAATCTACGCCGGATCGAACGAAGTCATGAAGGACCTCGTGGCGAGATCACTCTGAGCAATCAGGAATCCGCCTCGCACGCCGGCAGAACGTCACGCACGATGGCAAGCAAACTGCGTACCAGCAGAAGGTGCACCTGTTCGCGGTCGAGCGCTCCCGTCACCAACCACTGCTTACTGGCAGCCTTAGCCAAGCCTCCGTACGCCACGATCATCGAATGAACAGCAGCCGCGCTGCCTTCACTCGGTCGAATCTCGAGCGCATCCATCATGCGTCGCGCAGCAACGTCGTCAGCATCCTGCAGGATCCGATCCATCTCGGGATCACGGCGGAGGTCGTCGGACATGACTGTCGAGATCCACATGTCGCGATGACGCCAGGCGACGTCGAGCCACCGATCGATCACGGCGCCGATCCGCTTCTCCTGGCTCGCCGATCGCGGAATGCGGTCCACCGCCACTTCGGGAATGAAGACGAACCGCCGCACGACGTCGAGATACAACTCCCGCTTGGAGCCGAAGTAATGATTGAGCAGCGGACGACCGACCCCGGCCGCCTTGGCCAACTCGGTCATCGAGACGTCGGCAAAAGACTTCTCCTCGAAAACCTTTGCCGCGCTGACAATGATCTGCTCACGCCGGTCTTCGGGACCGAGACGCCTTCCGCCTGTGGCCGACGCGGACGTCATTCTTTTCTCGCGGGCGTGCTGTTGACCGTCGCCTGCGCCTCGACCATGAGCGAAATGTGCTCCACCAAACGCTTTCGAGAGATCTTGGAGGACGGGGTGTGCGCCTGATAGATGAACGCGAGGGCACCGAACAGCCCCACCGAATTGAGTTCGGAGTTCGCGGAGTCGGTTGCCTCGCCGCCGTACATCAGCTCGAGCGACGCGGAAATCGGATTCGTGAACTCCGCCATCAATTCTCGCCCTCGATCCCACAGCGCAGGTTCCGCCTGGGATTCGACGAACATGATGCGTCCACGTCGAGGATCTTTGAATACGTAGTTGGTGAAGGCCTTCACCACGTGGCGGATCAGGGCCGACGGTTCGGAAGGCGCCGCCTCGAGAGCGTCCAGAATAGTGTCACGCGCACCGAGAACGACCTCGTCGAGCACGGCAACCAGCAGTTCGTCACGGTTGGCGAAGCTCTCGTAGAAGTACCGTTCGGTCAGCGCGGCCTCGCGGCAGGTCGCACGCATGGTCGCGGCGGCCGCTCCCTCGGTGCCCATGATCTGCAACCCGGCTTCGATCAGCTGTGTCCGGCGCGCGGCGCGGCGATCTTCCGGTTCCTGCCCACGCCACCTGCGCGGGCCGGTGCGCCGAGCCTCGGTATCCGTCATGTCCCCATGTTCTCACTGACCGGCAGCGCTCTCGACCTCAGGTTATCGCGGCGACCTCCGCAAGCGAACTGACATCGCCCGATGTCAATCAGTTGAATTCTGACATCAACCGCTGTTGACATCACTTGATGTCAGACTTACTCTTCGTTCAGTTGTTCACGCACCAATCAGGAGGCGTCACACATGGTCGACATCGACCCAACCTCGGGGCCATCGGCCGGTGGCGAGGAAACTCGAACTCGCCGAACACGAGTCGTCGTCATCGTAGCCGGTTTCGGCGGCATCGGAACGGCTGTCCGCTTGAAGCAGTCCGGGATCGACGACTTCGTCGTTCTGGAACGTGCCGCGGAGCCCGGGGGGACCTGGCAGGTCAATACCTACCCCGGTGCACAGTGCGACATCCCGTCGATTCTGTACTCGTTCTCGTTTGCGCCCAATCCGAACTGGACGCGGCTGTATCCGCTACAGCCCGAGCTCTACGACTATCTCCGGGATTGCGTCCATCGCTTCGGACTGGCCGGTCATTTCCACTGCAACCAGGACGTGACAGAAGCTTCGTGGGACGAGCAAGCCCAGATCTGGCGGGTACACACTGCGGAAACCGTGTGGGAGACACAGTTCCTGGTCGCGGCCACCGGCCCGTTCAGTGCCCCCGCCACACCCGACCTTCCCGGGCTCGAATCGTTTCGTGGTCAGATGTTCCACACCGCGGACTGGAACCACGACCACGACCTTCGCGGTGAGCGGATAGCCGTGGTCGGCACCGGTGCCTCTGCGGTGCAGATCATCCCCAGACTGCAACCGCTCGCGGACACGTTGACCGTGTTCCAGCGGACACCGACGTGGATCCTGCCGCACCCGGATCAGCCGATGACCGGCTGGCCGAGCGCTCTCTTCGAGCGGGTGCCGCTCACCCAACGACTGGCACGCAAGGGACTCGACCTGCTCCAAGAAGCCCTGGTACCCGGATTCGTGTACAAGCCGTCACTGCTCAAAGGGCTGGCCGCACTCGGCCGAGCACACCTTCGCCGGCAGGTGCGGGACCCGGAGCTTCGCGCAAAGCTGCTCCCCCACTACGCATTCGGATGCAAGCGTCCGACGTTCTCGAACACCTACTATCCCGCGCTGGCGTCACCCAATGTGGAGGTGGTGACGGACGGAATCGTCGAGGTGCAGGAGCGCGGAGTCCTCACCGCGGACGGCGCCTTCCGGGAAGTCGACACCATAGTCATGGGAACCGGCTTTCGTATGGGAGACAACCCGTCGTTCGACATCATCCGGGGCAAGGACGGCCGCAGCCTCGCGCAGACGTGGAACGGCAGTGCCGAGGCCTTCCTCGGCACCACCATCAGCGGGTTTCCGAACTTCTTCATGATCCTCGGCCCCAATTCCGTGGTCTACACCTCGCAGGTCGTCACGATCGAAGCGCAGGTCGAGTACATCGTGAGCTGCATTCTTCAAATGGACGAGCGCGGCATCGGCAGTATCGACGTCCGGGCAGACGTGCAGAGAGAGTTCGTGCGCGCGACCGACCGCCGACTCGCCACCAGCGTATGGAACGCCGGCGGGTGCAGTAGTTACTACCTCGTCGACGGCGGCCGCAATTACACCTTCTATCCCGGATTCAACCGATCCTTCCGCACCAGGACCAAACGAGCCGACCTCGCTCACTACGCGCAAGTACAACCCGTCTCGTCCGAATCACTCACCACTGCCCGAGAAACCGTGAGGAGCCGATAATGCTCGGCATCAACGCCTTCCGAGGCACACCCGTCGTCGCACCGTCCGGCGCGCGCCGCTACACCGACGAAGCACATGCGATCGCCGCCCGTGACGTCGAATTCGACTGGGACGGCGTACCACTGCATTACGTGCCGAACGAACCGATGGTCACCCACGTCATCAACTTCATGCATCTCGTGTTGCCCGAGGGAGAGCGGGCCATGTCCGCAACGCTCGCCGAAGCGCTCCCGCTCATCGAGGACCCCCGCCTGCACGAAGAGGTGGTGGGATTCGTCGGCCAGGAAGCAACACACGCGTCGTCGCACAAAGGTGCACGCGAGCATCTTGCGGACCTCGGCATGGACATGAAACCGATGTCACGCCGGATGGACTGGCTCGTGGACAAGATATTGGGCGACAAAGGATTGACCGGAAAAGCCAAGCACGCCTGGCTCTGTGAACGTCTCGGCTTGTTTGCCGCGATGGAGCACTACACGGCGGTGGTCGGGGAATGGCTGCTCACCGATCCCGCCCTCGAAGATGCCGGCATGCACCCGACGATGCTCGACATGGTCAAGTGGCACGGCGCCGAGGAAGTCGAGCACCGCAACGTGGCCTTCGACGCCTACATGTACGTGGACGGTAGCTACGCCCGCCGCGTTCGCACGGCGCTACTCGCCAGCTTCACGTTGTTCGTGTTGTTCATCGCCTCGATGAACTACCTCTTCCGGCAGGACCCGTCGAAGGCGAAGGGCCGCCTGTGGCCTCTGCAACTGATCAGCGCCACTCGCCGCGGACTGGTCCCGAACATGAAATTCCTGATCACCGAGATTCCTCCGTATCTGCGGCCAAGCTTCCATCCGTCCCAGATCGGGGACATGGACGTAGCCATGCGCTACCTCGCTCGCTCACCTGCCGCCAATCGTTCTTCCGAAAAGAGTGAAGGATGAACAAGACGACTGCCGACCGTCCTCACGACGCACAAGACTTCACACCGACCCGGTCGTTGAGGATTGCCGCACAGGCGACGAGCGCATACCGTCGAATCTTTGCGTCAAGTCCTGCAGCGCAGATACTTTCGCGTCCCAACCCGGTCCGCTACAGCGGATTCGACATGACGCTGGACGTGAAGTCCGTCCGGTTCGAGTGCGCAGACGTCCTGAGTGTCACCTTGACCCCGAGGGAAGGAATCACCCTGCCGTCGTGGATTCCCGGCGCCCACCTAGACGTCATTCTCCCCTCGGGAAGGCAACGACAGTATTCGTTGTGCGGAGACCCCGACGACTTGACCTCGTATCGGATCGCCGTCCGGCGGATCGACGAAGGCGGGGGCGGCTCCCGCGAGATACACGAGTCGCTGAAACCCGGAATGGTTGTCGACGTACGAGGGCCGCGGAATGCATTTCCTTTTGTCACTGCTCCGTCGTACCTCTTTGTTGCGGGCGGAATCGGGATCACTCCGATACTTCCCATGGTGCAACGCTGTCACCGCCGCGGAGTCCCGTGGCGATTGGACTATCTCGGACGAACTCGGGCAGCTATGCCATTCCTGAACGAGATCGAGGAGTATTCCAGCGGCCGGGTAACCATCCGACCCGACGACGAGCTGGGTCCGACGGATATCGGAACACTCGTCGCTGCTGCGGATCCAGGTGCCGCGGTGTACACGTGCGGACCGGTTCCGCTGATGAACACGGTGCGTGCGGCAACTTTCGCCGCCAACCCGACCGGATCGGTGCACAGCGAGAGGTTCTCCCCACTCCCGGTAGTCGACGGCAAGGAGTTCACGGTGCATCTGGCGCGCACCGGTCTCACCGTCGATGTGGGCGAGTCCGAAAGTGCATTGGCTGCAATACGACGCGTACTTCCCGGAGTAGCGTATTCATGCCAACAGGGCTTCTGCGGTACATGCAAGGTCCGGGTGCTCTCCGGGACCGTCGAGCATCGAGACACCCTCCTCACCGAATCCGAACGTACTGGTTCGATGTTGACCTGTCGATCACGTTCCACCGGTGGGTCTTTGGTGGTGGACCTGTGAAGGGAAAATTCTCTCTTTCTGCGGCCGACGCAGCCTTCATCCGCTCCGCTCCGCTGGTGATCACTCACCGGATCGAATCCGAAGCGACATGTGAAAGCTTGTGGCAGACGTTGACCTCGGACGGAGCGCTCACGTCGTGGGCGCACGGGATCACCGGAGCCGACTGGACCTCGGACAGACCATTCGGCGTCGGGACTACGCGAACCGTGCGAGCCGGCGCTTTTGCTGCACTGAACGAGCGATTCTTCCGCTGGGACGAGGGGCACCGGATGTCCTTCTACGTGGAGTCGGCGTCACTTCCGGGGTTCAAACGCTTCGCTGAAGATCTGGTGTTGGAACCGACTTCGACTGGCAGCCGCCTCACCTGGACGTTCGCTGTGCAAGCGCAGCCGTGGTTCGCCCCCATTCTGACTCTGTCCCGACCGATCCTCCAACGCGTCACCCGCGGCTGGGCCGACGGCGCCGTCCACCACACACTTCAAGGAACTCCACGATGACGGCGACCGAGATCGACACGACCACACAGGCGTCCGACGACACGGTGACACAGGCAGTGCGCGACGCCCGTACTGCTTCCGAATGGTGGGCAGAACTGACATTCGAGCAACGCGCTCGTCGACTGGATCGGTGGCGAGGAATCATCGCTCGTCGCGCATCCGAACTCGCCGAGGTCGTGCACCGGGACATGGGCAAGCCGCACCCTGACGCGATGCTCGAAATCGCCATGGCACTAGAACATCTCGCGTGGGCGTCGAAGAATGCCCGAAAGGTATTGGGCAGGCGCAGCGTCCGCTCCAGTTTGTTGACGGTCAATCAGGCCGCCTCGGTGGAGTATCGACCTCTCGGGGTGATCGGTGTGATCGGTCCGTGGAACTATCCGGTCTTCACCCCACTCGGTTCGCTCTCGTTCTCGCTGGCTGCAGGCAACGCCGTGGTCTACAAGCCGAGTGAGTTCGCACCGGCAGTCGGGCAATGGTTGGGCCGCGCCTTCGCCGAGGTCGTCCCTGAACATCCTGTGCTGCAGGTCGTCACGGGCGATGGTTCGGTCGGCGCGGCACTGTGCCTGGCCGGTGTCGACAAGATCGGGTTCACCGGATCGACCGCGACGGGCAAGAAAGTCATGGCAGCGTGCGCCGAGACCCTCACACCGGTGTTGATGGAATGTGGTGGTAAGGACGCGCTCATCCTTGATGCCGACGGAAATGTCGGTGCCGCCGCGGATGCTGCGGTGTGGGGAGCATTGTCCAACTCCGGTCAAACCTGTCTGGGCGTCGAGCGTGTATACGTGCACGAACATGTCTACGGCGAGTTTATCGACAAGACAATCACTTTGGCTGCCCGAGTTCATGCGGGTCCGGGTGCCGAAGACAAGATCGGTCCGATCACCATGCCCTCGCAAGTGGCTGTAATCCGGCGCCACATCGACGACGCGATGTCGCGGGGTGGACGTGTCGTTCTCGGAGGGCTCGGCTCGATCTCCGGCCAGTACGTGCAACCGACCATCATGGTCGACGTCCCCGAAGACAGCCTCGCCGTCACGGAGGAAACATTCGGCCCGACGATGACGATCACCAAGGTCGCCTCGATGGACGAGGCGGTGGAGTTGGTCAATGCGTCGCCATACGCATTGGGAGCAAGCGTGTTCGGCAAGGACGGAGCGGCTGTTGCCGATCGGCTCCGATCCGGAGGAGCGTCGGTGAACTCTTACGTGATGTATGCCGCGGTTCCCAACCTGCCACTGGGTGGGGTCGGAGCATCTGGTTTCGGACGCGTTCACGGCCCAGATGGTCTGAAGGAGTTCACCTACGCTCGTTCGACGACTCGGCAACGATTCCGTTCGCCCCTACCACTGACGACGTTTCGAAGGACCGCCCGAATCGACTGGCTGGTCAAGGTTCTCATCCGCGCACTACACGGAAGGCACTGAAGCAATGACGGGACGCTTGTCCGCAATTGCGGGAACAGTCCGCGATCTGGGCATTCCACTGCCCGGACGCCGACTCGACTACGACGTCGCCGGGAAGGTCGTACTGATCACCGGTGGAGGCGACGGTATCGGTGCAGCGCTGGCGCGCACTCTCCACCGGCGTGGGGCCACCGTGGCACTGGTCGACGTCAACGAGAGTTCATTGGCAACGGCCGAGCGCTCATTCGAGTCACAGCGAGTCGTGACGGTGACGGCCGATGTCCGAGATCGGGACGGCATGACCGCAGCCGTGCAAACGATCATCGAGCAGCTGGGCAGAATCGACGTCGTAGTGGCCAACGCCGGAATCACCCCTCCCCCGGCAACATTGCGCCAGATCGATCCCGACGCCTTCGATCGTGTGCTCGACGTCAATCTCACCGGCGTCTTCAACACCGTGCATCCGACCATCGACGAGGTGATCCGCAACAGTGGGCACATCGTCGTCGTGTCATCGGCGGCGTCGTTCGCCCCCGGTTTGGGCGGCGCTTCGTACATGATCAGCAAGGCTGGGGTCGAAGCGCTCGGCCGGGCGCTGCGTCTCGAGGTTGCCGGCTACGGCGCTACTGCCGGCATCGCGTACTTCGGGATGGTGGATACACAACTTGCACGCGCCACACTCGACGACGACGAGATCGGCCGCAAACTCGACGCTCGACTACCCGGTCCCCTCCGTCATCGAATCTCCCCGGACAGTGCCGCCACCGTGATCGCCGACGCGATCGCTCGCCGCGCCGCCCGGACCCTTGCCCCCGCTGCCTGGGAACCCTGGGCGTGGGGACGCGGTTTCATCAATATCCTTGCCGACGGTTACCTGGCAAGGGACAAACAGGCACACGACCTGATCCGCGAACTCGAAGACAGAACCACCGCTGCGGCCCCGACGAATGCATCAGCCCTGACAAAGGCATCCAGGAGAACATCATGACCACGTTGTGTGCAGCCTTCCAGCGAGTGTCGGCGGTAGCGCCCGACGCGGTGGCTTTGCGAGACATCGGCGATGCGCGAACACTGACGTGGCGCGCGTACGGCGAACAGGTTCGCGATGTTGCCGCGGGATTGGCCGGAATCGGCGTGGGACATGGCGATACGGTTGCATTGATGATGAGTAACCGCATCGAGTTCTACCCGATCGACGTCGGCGCCCAACACCTCGGCGCGACATCCTTCTCCATCTACAACACGTCGGCACCCGAAGCCATCCAGTACATCCTCGCCAATTCCGGTGCGCGAGTGCTCGTCTGCGAAGACCGGTACGTGGATACCGTTCGCCGATCCGGTGCCACACTCGACACGATCGTGGTCGTCGACGCGCAACCGTCTGCCCAGCAGTCCGGCACCCTGACGCTGGAGCAGATGAAGTCCTCTGCTGCCGCCGATTTCGATTTCGAGAGCACCTGGCGTGCGGTGAAACCGAACGACGTCGCCACGTTGATCTACACCTCAGGCACGACCGGCAACCCCAAGGGCGTCGAGACGACTCATGCCTGTCTGTTGTTCGAAACCACCGCCGTCAGTGCTGTACTCCCCGTCGAGTTCGGTGACCGCATCACCTCGTACATGCCGTCGGCGCACATCGCCGATCGGCTCACCTGCCTGTACATGCAAATGGTGTTCGGCACCCAGATCACTGTCGTGCCGGATCCGAGCCAGGTAGCGGCTGCGCTTCCGGACTGTCGCCCCACGATCTGGGGCAGCGTCCCCCGTGTGTGGGAAAAGCTGAAGGTTGCAGTCGAATCGGCCGTCGCCAACGAACCGGACGACGCGCGGCGAGCGGCATTGCAGTGGGCACTCGACGTCGGTCGCACTCGGCTCGCACACTTGCGAGCCGGTGAAACAGTCCCCGCCGAACTGGAAGCGGACTACGCCCGAGCCGATGCAATGGTCCTCTCCGCTCTGCGTGCGAAACTCGGTTTTGCCGAACTGAAGTGGGCCATCTCTGGCGCCGCACCGATTCCGCCGGACACCTTGGCATTCTTTGCAGCCCTGGGAGTTCCGATCTCGGAGATCTGGGGAATGTCCGAGCTGACATGCATTGCGAGCACCTCACCGGCCGAGCCGACCAAGCTGGGAACGGTCGGAAAGTTGCTTCCAGGCATGGAAATGCGCATCGAGGCGGACGGTGAGCTACTGGTTCGAGGACCGTTGGTCATGAAGGGGTACCGCGGCGAACCGGCAAAAACGGCCGAAGCGATCAGTGCAGACGGTTGGCTTTCGACCGGAGACATCGTCACGGCCGACGCAGACGGATACCTCACGGTGATCGATCGCAAGAAGGAGCTGATCATCAATGTGTCGGGAAAGAACATGTCCCCCGCTGCCATCGAGACCGCAGTGAAGACGTCGTCGTCGTTGATCGGTGAGGTCGTGGCAATCGGAGACGGCCGAAAGTTCAACACAGCGTTGATCACTCTCAGCGCCGACGCCGCGGTCGGAGCGGCACGCTCACTGGGACTTGCGGCCGAGGCCGCGGTACTCGCCAAGGACGCTCGGATCGTCGACATCGTTGCAACTGCTGTCGCCGAGGGAAACTCGCGTCTGTCGAGGGCCGAGCAGATCAAGCGGTTTCACGTACTCACCACGTTCTGGGAGCCAGGCGGCGACGAGCTGACACCGACGATGAAGCTCAGGCGCAAGCCGATAGCCGAGAAGTACGCGTCCGAAATTGCAGCCCTCTATGCGGATTCGGTCGTAGAGGACGTCTACGAGCCTGCGCCCTGCGCATAGATCAGCGTCTCGGTGGCCTTGACCACAAACGTAGCGGCCGATCCCGGAACCAGATCGAGCTCGGCCGCTGCGCTCGCCGTGATGTCGGCAGACAAGCCCGGCTGGCCGGCTTCGTCCTCGGCTCGGACTCGGACGACATCGCCTCGATTTTCGATCTCCGCGATCGTGACCGCAAACGCGTTTCGTGGGCTCCCGTGAGGCGGATCCAGGTAGACCGACACTGCTCGCGGCTCGAAGACTGCCACGGCGGCACTGCCGGCCGGAAGGTCGGTCTCCGTCTGGCCCGCGATATCCACCCCGACCGGACTTCTGAGCATTCCGTCTCCGGCCATCGTGCCGCTGCGCAAGTTGATCCCTGCGATGCGTGCTGCAAATGCACTACGCGGGCGAGTCAGAACTGTTCGTACGTCACCACGTTCGACGACCCGGCCGCCGTCCAGCACGACAACGGTGTCGGCAAGGGCCACCGCATCCACAGCGTCGTGCGTGACGAGCACGGCCGTGCGATCTCCTGTTCGGAGCACTCTACGCAGCAACGACCGCAATGCCGGGGCGGAGGCGACGTCGAGCGCAGACATCGGTTCGTCGAGCAGGAGTAGTTCGGGTTCAGCAGCCAATGCCCTCGCCACTGCGACTCGTTGCGCTTGACCGCCGGAGAGCTGTGACGGCTTGCGGTCAGCCAATTCGGCGGCGTCGACTGCGTCGAGCCAGTGGCGCGCGGAATCGGCGGAATCGCGACGCGACCGCCCCGCACTGCGCGGCGCGAACGCCACGTTCGCGGCCGCACTGAGGTGGGGAAAGAGAAGTGCCTCTTGCGCGAGTAGAGCAGTGCCGCGCCGATGCGGCGCCAACGCGACTCCCCTACCGGTATCGGTGAGAACGCGAGAATTCAGTTCGATCAACCCACGCCGCGGGTGATGTAGTCCGGCAACCGCCGCCAGTACCGTCGACTTGCCTGCGCCGTTCGGTCCGAGGACAGCGGTCACCTCACCGGCCGCGACGTCGAACGTCGCAACGACGTCGCGCTCCGGAATCTCGATGTCGACGTGGAGGCCACTCACAACGAACCCGCCGATCCGCGTCCACGCACCGCAACCACGATGACCACCGCGACTACGACCAACACCAGCGAAAGCGCAACCGCTGCATCCGGATCGGTCTCACGCTGGAGATAGATTTCCAACGGCAGGGTACGCGTGACCCCTTGCAGACTTCCCGCGAACGTCAGCGTTGCACCGAACTCCCCCAGTGCGCGAGCGAAAGCCAGCACTGCCCCTGACACCAGACCGGGAAGCACCAGCGGCAAAGTCACCCGGCGAAGCACGGTGGTCGGGCGGGCTCCGAGCGTCGAGGCTACGGCCTCGTATCGTGTGCCCGCAGTGCGTAGCGCACCTTCGAGGCTGACGACGAGGAACGGTAGCGCGACAAACGTCTGCGCCAGGACCACCGCGGTTGTCGAGAATGCTATCTGGATGCCGAGCACTTCCAGCTGCTCACCGATCAACCCTTTGCGCCCGAACGTGTACAGCAACGCGATACCGCCCACCACGGGCGGCAGAACCAGCGGGAGCAGGATCAACGATCGAAGAACGGACAGTCCCCGAAAATGACTGCGCGCCAACACCGCGGCCATCGGTACGCCGAACAGGATGCACAGCAGCGTGCTCATCGCTGCTGTCTTCAAACTCAGTTTCAACGCGGCAACCGACGATTCGGAAGTCACGAGTTCCCAGAACTGCGACCACTGCACGGTGGCCAGCATCGCCGCCAAGGGCGCGATGACAAACGCTCCGCCGATCAGCGCCGGAAGGTAAATCCATACCGGCAACCCGAGCGGAGCCCGGACCGCCGGTCTTAGGTGTGTCACGGGGCAGCGAATCCCGCGTCACTCAGAACTGCCAGGCCCTTGGGCCCCTTCACGAGATCGACGAATTTGGTTGCCGTTCCCGAATTCTTCGAATCCTTCAGCACCGCAATCTGGTACAGGTTGACCACCGTGGTGGCTTCCGGGAACGCGACGGTCTGAACCTTGTCACCAGCGGACTTCGCGTCGGTGACGTAAACGATGCCGGCATCGGCCTGCCCGGACGTCACCTTGTTGAGAACGTCGGTCACCGACGATTCTTCGCTGACGGGCGAGAGGGTCTCGCCTGTGGCCGTCTCGACCTTCTTCGTAGCCGCGCCACAAGGGACCTGCGGAGCGCAGATCACCAGTTGCGTCCCCTCCTTTGCCAGATCGGCGAACGACGCGATGCCCTTCGGATTACCCGGCGGCACAACAATCGTCAAGGTGTTGCTCGCGAAGTCCGAGGGCGACCCCGCGACGACGCCGGCGTCGGTGGCCTTGGTCATGTTGGCGGCGTCAGCCGAGGCGAACACGTCAGCCGGTGCGCCCTGAGTGATCTGAGCGACGAGGTCCGAGGACCCGGCAAAGCTGAATGTGACCGATGAACCGGGGTTCTCGGACTCGAATTCCTTGCCGAGTTCGGTGAAGCTGTTCTTGAGTGACGCCGCTGCGAAGACGGTGATGCTTCCCGTGGCACTATCACTGGAAGTGGTTGTGGTCGGAGCGGCCGACGACGTCTCCGACGAAGAATTGTCGGAGGAACTACAACCGGTCACCAGGGCAAGCGAAAAGGCACCTGCTGCAACAAGTCCGACTACACGCTTCACGAATTTCCTCCAGTATGTTCAAAAACTACGGCGTTTCCACGATGACCGTGGTGGCCTTCACGATTGCGACTCCGATACTCCCGACCTCGAGTCCGAGCTCCCGAACCGCGTCGGTACTCATCAACGAGACGACAGTGAAGGGCCCACACTGCATTTCGACCTGAGCCATCACCTTGTCGGTGACGACCTTGGTGACGAGGCCGGCGAACCGGTTGCGGGCCGAACTCGCACCCGTGAGCGGATCGGCCGGTGCGGGTCCGGCGTTGGACCGGGCGAAGCCCGCCAACTCGGCACCGTCGATGACCTTGCGGCCGGAGTCGTCCGTCGTCGCGGTGAGAAGCCCACCGTCGACCCACCGCCGGACGGTGTCGTCACTGACACCGAGCAGGCCGGCAGCTTCGCGGATTCGAATGTTGGGCACCAGGTGATCGTAGGTCGCAAGTGCGGACCTAACAAGCCGGAATGCTCCGCAGATGCGTGAACTAGTCAATCATGATCACGTATCTGCGGAGCATTGTCGATAGTTGCCGTAGACGAATCAGCGCATCATTCTTCTGCCCAGGGCACACGGCAGGAGTCGGTGCTGAACCCCTGCTCGGTAATCCCCAACGCCGAATACATCCGGGCGCGCATGTTTTCGAGCCCGATCTGATAGGTCAGTTCCACGACGCCCGCTCGCCCGAACCTGCGCTCGAGATCCGCGACCTGTTCGTCCGTCACCCCGTTCTCCCCATGGGGGTCACCGGTCATGGCGTCGGCGTAGGCGATCGCGGCCCGCTCGTCTTCGCTGTACTTCGATGAATCCCGGTAGTTCGCGATCTCTTTCAACTTGTCGATGTCCAAACCGTCCAAGCGCGAGAGCATCGTCCCGAAGTCGACACACCACGAGCAGCCGACAGTCCAGGCGACGCGATAGACGGCCAGTTCACGAATGTTCGACGGCAGCACCTTCGACGCCTTCTGCACAGCCATTTCGTGGCGGGCAGCCGCTACGAACAATTTCCGATGGTTGGCCAGGACGGCAAAGGGCTCGGGGACTTCGTCGTACTGCCTGGCGGCGAATTTGTATGCCACTTTGATCAACGGACCGGCTTCTGACGGTGTCACTGCGGGAATGCGAGTCATGGCAAGCCTCCGTATGTTCTGGGGCACCGGATTCGATGCTCTCTACAGAGTTGGACGATGGCGGCGATTCAAACGTGACAAGCACCGCGTCCGAGCGGATGTGAGGATGCGGTGTCAGCCGACTAAGCTGCAAAGATGCCTTCGACGCCCCGCAACCGCACCGTCTCGCGTCTGCAGCCGTTCGCATCCACGATCTTCGCCGAGATGACAGCGTTGGCCACACTTCACGACGCGGTCAACCTCGGTCAGGGCTTTCCGGATACCGACGGTCCTGCGGCCATGCTCGAGGTAGCGCGCCGAGCCATCGCCGAGGGCGTCAATCAATACCCGCCCGGTCCGGGCATGCCCGTCTTGCGTCAGGCCATCGCGGAGGATCGGCGCATCCGCTACGGACTCGACAGTGATCCCGACTCCGAAGTTCTGGTCACCGTCGGCGCCACCGAGGCGATCAGTGCTGCGATTCTCGGACTGGTCGAACCCGGCGAAGAAGTAGTGCTGATCGAGCCGTACTACGACTCCTACGCTGCATCCGTCGCGTTGGCAGGCGCTGTACGTCGCACAGTTCCGTTGGTAACCGCGGGAGACGGATTTGCGGTCGATCTCGATGCATTGCGCGGCGCGATCACCGCCAAGACGAAGATGCTGATCGTCAACAGTCCTCACAACCCCACCGGCACCGTATTCACCGATCACGAACTTCGAGCGATCGCCGAACTCGCGTGCGAACGCGACCTGATCGTGTTGAGCGACGAGGTCTACGAGCACTTGGTCTTCGACGGCCTCACCCACACACCGATGGCGTCGCTCCCGGGCATGCGTGAGCGCACCGTCACGGTGTCCAGTGCCGCAAAGACTTTCAATGTCACCGGCTGGAAAACCGGCTGGGCGATCGGCCCGCGCGAACTCATCGACGGAGTCCGTGCCGCCAAGCAGTTCATGTCATTTGTTGCCGGTGCACCGTTCCAACCGGCCGTTGCCTACGCGCTCACCAACGAACAGCCGTGGGTCGTCGAACTTCGACAGAGCTTGCAAGGCAAACGCGACGTGCTCGGTAAAGCTCTGACCGAGGCCGGTTTCACGGTGCATTCCGGTGGCGGCACGTACTTCCTCCTTGCCGACATCAGACCGTTGGGCGAAACCGATGCGGGAGATTTCTGCCGCGCACTGCCCGAGCGGATCGGCGTCGCGGCCGTTCCGGTCGACGTGTTCGCGGACAACCGCGACGATTGGAAGCACCTGGTGCGCTTCGCCTTCTGCAAGCAGGACCACATTCTGTCCGAAGCTGCACGCCGTCTCCACCTGCTCCAAGGAGCAGCGCACCCATGACAGCGCGGACCATCCCGACCGCATTCGTCCACCGCTATCTCGCGTTCTCGCCGGACAACGACGTCGACTTGTCGGGTGCACTGCGCGCTGCCGGGATCGACCTCGAGACACTGTCCGACCCGCGCGCCCGGCTGACCCCGACTCAGGTCACCACGTTCATCCAATCCACCTGGCAGATCACCGACGACGAATTGTTCGGCCTCGGATCCGCCCCGGTCCCCCGTGGCACTTTCCGATTGATCTGCCTGACGTTGATCCATTGCCCTGATCTCGGATCGGCCTTCGCTCGAATGTCCGACGTGATCCGTGCGCTACCGGCTCTGGCCCCACTGTCGATCGAGAAGGGCGAGGAAAGCACTCGGGTGAGTTTCGCTGTCCGAGCTCGCGAAGGCGTCGCCGAACCTGATGTCGCAGAACGTGTCACAACCGATTTCGTCCTGATCTTGCTGCACCGATTTTCCGCATGGTTGATCGGAAAGCGCGTCCGACTTCGGGCGGTCGAATTTCCGTACTCGGCACCGGATGCACGGTTGGCGCAGGACTACGACTACATCTTCGGAGCGCCGGTCACCTTCGGCGCGCAGCGCGCGGCACTGGAGCTCGACAACTCGGCCATGCGTGCACCGATCATCCAAACCGAGGAGACGTTGGAGGAGTACCTCCGAGAATCTCCGATTCAGCTCATGTCCGAACGCGATTACGACAGCACTGCGTCGGCGCAGGTACGACGGGTCCTGGAACTCGGGGTGAAGGGGCGAACCTCCACGGCCGAGGAGATCGCCGAGATGCTTTCGATCAGCGTTCCCCATCTGCGTCGACTGCTGCGGCGTGACGGAACATCACTGAATCAACTGCGCGAGGAAGTGCTCCGCGACGTAGCCATCGCTGGTTTGCGGCGCGGAGAATCCGTCGAAGTACTCTCGGCGCGATTGGGGTTCTCCGAGCCCAG
This sequence comes from Rhodococcus sp. EPR-134, assembly GCF_001647205.1. Lineage (NCBI taxonomy): Bacteria > Bacillati > Actinomycetota > Actinomycetes > Mycobacteriales > Nocardiaceae > Rhodococcus > Rhodococcus sp. EPR-134. The sequence continues at coordinate 398 of NZ_LVCT01000796.1, read as the reverse complement.
CGCCTTCCGTCGGGCCTTCAAACGATGGACCGGCGACACTCCGAGTTCGTACCGCTAGCTGACGCAGAACTCGTTTCCTTCGGGATCGGTCATCGTGATCCACACGCTCGGCCCCTGCGCTCCTCGGTGCAGGATCGTCGCCCCCACCGTCTCGAGGTGCGCTGCGACATCCTCGCGCTTGTCGCCCACTCGTATGTCGAAATGGAGCCGGTTCTTCACCGTCTTCGATTCCGGAACCAGTTGGAACAGAACGCGGGGACGTTCGGGATGCTCCGGATCGCTGATGGCCGCACCTTCGCGCCAGACGAGGACTCCCTCGAATGTCGTGGTGTCGGATTCCTTGGCGTGACCAGCGGCGACGAGGCCCCTGATGAAGTCTTCGTCGCTGGGCTCCGCTG
>NZ_LVCT01000795.1:0-3143 GCF_001647205.1 Rhodococcus sp. EPR-134 | reverse complement strand
CGACCATGCCGACGCCCATGTTGAACGTCTGCTCCATCTCGGCGCGCTCGACGCGTCCGCGCTGCGCGATCATGGCGAAGACCGGAGCGGGGCTCCAGGTTCCGCGATCGAGTTCGGCGACCAAGCCCTTGGGCATGACGCGCGCGAGGTTGTTGGCGAGGCCGCCACCGGTGACGTGGCAGAACGTGCGCACGTCGGTCTCGGCAGCGAGTGCCAGGCAGTCCTTGGCGTAGATCTTGGTGGGCTCGAGCAGCTCCTCACCGAGCGTGCGGCCGAACTCGTCGACGTGTGCGCTCAGGTTCATGCGGTCGATCTCGAGCAGGACCTTGCGGGCCAGTGAGTAACCGTTGGAGTGCAGTCCCGAAGAACCCATCGCGATGACGACGTCGCCGGGGCGAACGCGATCCGGTCCGAGCAGCTTCTCTGCCTCCACGACGCCGACACCGGTGGCGGAAAGGTCGTAGTCACCGTCGGCCATGATGCCGGGGTGCTCGGCGGTCTCGCCGCCGAGGAGAGCGCAGCCGGCCTGGATGCAGCCCTCGGCGATTCCGCTGACCAATTCCGCGACGCGCTCGGGGATGACCCGGCCGACGGCGATGTAGTCCTGGAGGAACAGCGGCTCGGCGCCACAGACGACGAGGTCGTCGACAACCATGGCGACGAGGTCGAGTCCGACCGTGTCGTGCTTGTCCATCGCCTGCGCGACAGCGAGCTTGGTTCCGACGCCGTCGGTCGATGCGGCGAGCAACGGCTCCTTGTAGTCACCCTTGAGGGAGAACAAGCCGGCGAAACCACCGAGGCCACCCATGACCTCGGGGCGGCTGGCCTTCTTGGCCAGAGGGGCGAAGAGTTCCACCGCCCGGTCGCCTGCGGCGATATCGACTCCTGCTGCCGCGTAGGAGGCGCCTGCGGTGCGGTGACTGTCCTCGGTCATCGGGTTACTACTCCAGCCTTGTATTTCTCGCGAGCATGTATTGCTCGTGCACAGGTAAGTGGTCTTGCAATGTGAAGTGTTTGCAATCCTCGTGACGCGAGATGGATCGTTCGACTCGAGACCCAGAGCGCGCACACAAATACCGACGATTACGCCCATACGCTACCGGACCGGCCCCCTCGGTGAGACCTCGCGTACCCCGAGACGTCAGTTCTGCAGCCGCGCACCGATCGAGGCGTGCAGTGCGCGCAGACTGTTCTGCCCGAGTGCGACCGTCTCGGATTCGATGTGTTTGAGGAGGTGTCCGTCGTGGACGACCTTCTCGCTCGACTGGATCAGTACCGTCCCGGCTCCGGTGAAATCGAACTGGCGTTCTTCGCCGGTGTTCGCGCCGAACATGCTTCCGCGAACCGCGCCCAGGAAGCTCTGCATCCAGTCGGCATCGAAGTGGTGGGACGGCGACGGGCAGTCGGCCCAACCCACCAACGCTTGCGGGTCGATGCGCAGCGGCGGCTCCGCGAACATGACCGGGCCATTGGACGACGCCAGGAACTTGCCTGTCCCCAGTAGCGTCAAAAAGCCTGGGACGATGGACTGTTTGAGGTCCAGGCTGGTCTCGAAGGCGAGGAGATTGGCCGCGCGAATCGTGAGGTTGCCGTCGTCGAGGTCGTAGGAATTGATGTTGAATCCGCGGTCCCCGAGGATCAACTTGCCCTGTCCCTGAGCGAGCACCCAGTCGTCCGCGTAGAGCGGTGAAGAAAACCTGGCCGCGACGATCGCCGTCATGCTCGTGCGCCCGAGCGGCTCGAAGTTGATGTTTCCGTAGTACGCGATCATCGCGCCCTTGGACGTGAACCACGGTTGTCCGGCCATCTCGACGCAGAAGGCGTAGTCGTTGCCCGGGACGTTGTCGTTGGCGGGCAGAGTTGCCGGATTGTGAATTTCGATACCCATGCTCTGTGCCCTCTCAGAACTTCTGCTCGGACGCCTGGACCCAAACGGTGCCGGCGCCGGTCATCTTCAGCTGGATGGACTCCCCCGAGCCCTTGCCGACGGCCTCGCGCCAGCCGACGTTCGCGGAGATGTCGACGTTGATCTGACCGATGTGGCACACGTATGCCTGCGGGTCGACGACGACCTGAGGATTGTTCGGACCGACCTGCAACGGAATCGCGCCCCCGTGCGAGAGGACCGCGACGCTTCCCTGTCCGTGCAACTGCGTCGTGAACAGCCCTTGACCGGTCATGGCGCCGCGTACTGCTCCGCGCACACCGCCCTGCGACGTGAGAGCGACTATCGAACTCTGGAGGTAACCGTCGTGTGCGAGGAGTCGGTCGGCTTCGACGGTGAGCATTGACGACCCGTCGAGGTGGATGACCTCGACGTACAAGCCGGCATGCCCGTAGAAGACCTCACCGTTTCCCTCGGCCGCCATCATGCGTGCATGCTCGCCGGACATCATGCGGCCGGCCATCCCGGCGATACCGCCCATGTTCGGCATGGCGCCGGGCCCACCGCCCATGCTGTGCGGGATGAAGCGGACGTCACCGGTGTAGTAGAGCATCGACCCGGTGCGGGCGAGCACGTTCTGGCCCGGCGCGAGGGTCGACTTGACGACCTTGCTGTTCACCAATTCCAACGGCATGGTTCAGCGCTCCTCGGGCTGGATGTAGACGACTCCGGATCCGTCGAATCGCAGCGAGAACGCTTCACCGCTGCCACCGCCGATCGCAGAGCGCCAGGTGACGTCGGTGACGAAGCTCTGGTTCAGCTGGCCACGGTGAGCGACGAATGCGTCGGGATCGGCAACCAGCGGATACTGCGGGCTGACTTCGAGCGCGATGATCGGTCCGCCCTTCGACAGCACCGCCACCAGACCGGTGCCGCTGACGACCGTCGTGAACAAGCCCTGTCCGGAACCTGCGCCGCGGAGACCGGCAAATTTCACGTCGGTTCGCAGTTGGCCGACCAATGCGAGCAATTGCGAGGCTTCGACGTGCAAAGCGTCGTTGTTGAGCTCGATGATCGTGATGTCCTGGGCGTCGACCGCGAAGTAGACGGTGCCTTGACCGCTGACTTCCATCAGGGACAGTGATTCACCTGCCGCCTTCTGTTTCAGCGCGGCACGTAACCCACCGCCACCGCCCATTCCGGCGTTCTTGAAGGTGATCGCACCCTCGTACGCCACCATCGAGCCGTTGATCGCTTT
>NZ_LVCT01000794.1:0-1101 GCF_001647205.1 Rhodococcus sp. EPR-134 | reverse complement strand
GACGCTCTTGATGGTCTTCATGGTGATCAACGATGTCACCCGCGAGACAGCCGGAAGCCCGCTGAGCTTGGTGACCATGAAGTTCTCATACGTCGCGAGATCTTTCACCGCGACCCGAATGAAGTAGTCGGGAATTCCGAACAACCGCCGACATTCGATCACTTCGTCGAAGGCGGCGACCTGGGATTCGAAGTCCTCGATGGTGGCCTGGTCGTTGACTCCGATCTCGGCGGTGACGATCACCTGAAATCCTCGACCGAGCGCTTCCTGACTGACGATCGCCCGGTACCCGGTAATGATTCCGTCGGCTTCGAGCTTCTTCACCCGACGCAGGCAAGGTGAGGGTGTCAGACCCACCAGATCCGCCAACTCGGTGTTGGTCAAACTCGAGTCCTGGCGTAGGTGAAACAAAATTGCGTCATCCATGGCATCCATCGCACTATTATTGCGCACTGTTCAATATGTGGGCATTCTGAGCAATCGATCACCTCGATCTTTGTTATAGATTTGCGTCGTGATCGAACCAGCATCGTCGACGGCCGCACCGGCCGTCGAACTCCCACCGCGAACCCCGGCGTGGCGGCACGCCTTCCAGCTGTCGCTACCGGTTGGATTCGGCCTGCTCCCACTCGGGATCGCACTTGGCGTTCTTGTGGTCCAACAAGGGCTCAGCCCTTGGTGGGCAGTCGCTTTCACCTCGCTGATCTACGCAGGGTCGCTGGAGTTTCTCGCGGTCGGAATGGTCGCGGCCATGACACCGCTGCCGTACGTCGCTCTGACCGCACTGCTGGTCAACTTTCGACATGTGTTCTACGCCTTGAGTTTTCCGCTGGAAAAGATTCGCAACCCCTTCGCCCGCTTCTACAGCATGTTCGCGCTGACCGACGAGGCCTATGCGATGTCGGTAACTGCCGATCCCAAGGCACTCACCGGACGCGTCATCGTCTACTCCCAGCTGTACCTGCACGGCTACTGGATCGGTGGCGCGATCCTGGGCGCGACGGCAGGACAGTGGATTCCGGACTCGATCGTCGGCCTCGACTTCGCCCTGACGGCGTTGTTCGTCGTCCTCTCGATCGAAGCGATTCGCGCACAAAACGG